>CAZKHH010000044.1:0-16264 GCA_964552485.1 uncultured Dehalococcoidales bacterium
GAAAAGACGTCAGACTGCGGAACTCCCCATCTACGCCAGCTACAGCCAGCCCTAGATATACCTCCGTTCTGAAGCCGCAATGAGGGCCCTGTCGAAGTTTCCAGATAGTCGCACGTTTGACAGCACATCAGCATGGCAGTAGAGTGTCCACCGCAGAGACGACAAAGGGAGACACAATGCGAACGTGGAAGCCAACTGCGGCAGGCGTACTGGAAATAATCGGGGGTAGCCTCCAAGTCATCACTGGTTTGGCGATCGTGGTGTTCAGCGGCGCAGTCGCGGGAGGATTGCGCCCCGGGTTTCCATATAGCGGTGGGCTCGGACTGCCAGTTCCCATGATTGCGGGCATAGGGTTGCCGCTGCTTTTGCTCGGCGTCGTGGCAATCGTGGGTGGCGTTTTTGCACTCAAGCGAAAGGCATGGGGCCTCGCCTTGGCTGGCGGCATCTGCGCCCTGTTCCCACCATATTCTCTGCTCGGCATTCTGGCTATAGTGTTCGTCGCACTGTCGAAAGAGGAGTTCTAGCAGCGAATCACAACTCGCTCAGCACAGTTAAGGTGAGGAGAGATAAGGTGGAGAAGACCTGGAAACCCATCACCGCCGGGGTCCTGAGCATTGTGGCTGGTTCACTCACGGTCGGCGCAGCCATCGCGCTGCTTCTGTTTGGTGGCGTTATATCCGGTGTCCTTGCCGCGGCGGAGCTCCCGGATGTCGCGCTTCTCATTCCTTTTCCGCTACTCGGTATCATTGCCGTGCCTTTGCTCATCCTTGGCACCGTAGCAATAATCGGAGGAGCGTACGCCCTCAAGCGGAAGATATGGCCTCTCGCGTTGGCAGGCGCGATATGTGCCTTATTCCCGCCGCAACTTGGAATTCTGGGCGTGCTATCCATAGTATTCGTCGTTCTGGGAAAAGACGAATTCGAATAGAAACGTCCTATATTGCTGGAGGTAGGTTGATGGAAAAAACCTGGAAACCGATCGCCGCTGGCGTACTTGCGATAGTAGGCGGTTCATTCAACATCCTCGTGGCATTGAGCCTGGCCATGTTCATGCCGATCGCTGCATCCTTCCCGGGGGCGTTCTCAACCTTAGGATTCATAGGAGCTTTGTTCCTCGGCACCGGCGTGGTGGCACTCATAGGCGGCATCAGCGCCATCCGGCGCAAACGATGGGGGCTTTCGCTGGCAGGAGCGATTTGCGCCATAGCACCTCCATCGTTTCTCCTTGGCATTCTGAGCACGGTGTTTATTGCGATGGCGCGCGATGAATTCGAGGAATCCGCGGGAGAGATGACAAGACCAACTCTGCCCGAAAACGAGGCACACGGCGCATTTCCATGCAAACCGGATTTGAGCGAACCCAGCGAGGGAGAGCGAAACGCCTGAACCGACAGGGTTTACAAGCCACAGCAAGCGAAAGACTAGTACGGATAGTACGCAGTCCAGACGAGAGCATCGAGCACCACCGTCTGGATATTGAAGAGTACGCAGCCAGCAATGGCGAGTCGATACCAAGTCGAAGAAGGAGCCCCCTGACGTAGCGTCAGGAGCGATCCAAGCAGGCCCAAGGAGCCAACAGCCACGATTCCCAGCACGACCCGTATGGCCAGCCACGTTCCCGAAGCTGGTTGCAGAATCATCGAGTAAGTCAACGGCATCCATGCCGCTGAGCCCGCCATGATAAGGACATAGAGGGTGATGAACACCGAGTAGCCGTAACGGCCGGCGACACGCGTCTCACGCGGGTTCAACCGCAGAAGGATGAAAAGCGTGAAGGGAAAGAAGCCGATAGCGGCGAGGACCATGAATACGGAATACACCGGCTCAAGTGAATCCGAAACGCCACCCCAGATTTCCCATCGGACATCCGGGTGCGAGACAAAGCCGTAGATATAGCTTGCCAGCACAGCAAGCCCGCCCACAACAATCACTGCGACCAAGACTCTTCGAGGAGCCATCATAGCTTCAGCGGCTCTCATCCGATCGCACACGGCACTTCTTCAAGTACTGCCGATGATATTCTTCCGCCGGCCAGAATAGGCCTGCGGATTCAATCTTCGTCACTATGGGCTTTGCGTAGCGCCCCGATTCGGTCAGTCTCGCTTTGGACGCTTCGGCCTGCTGTTGCTGCTCCTCGTCGTGATAGAAGATTGCCGACCTATACTGAGTACCGATATCCGGTCCCTGTCGGTCAAGCTGAGTCGGATCATGTATCTTCCAGAACACATCAAGAAGACCAGGATACGAAACGGACGAAGGGTCATACCGAACACGAACGGACTCCGCATGGCCTGTGCGCCCTGCACAGACCATCCTGTACGTGGGGGCCCGCACAGTACCGCCTGTGTAGCCTGGCATGACATCTGTCACACCTTTAAGCTTTCGGAATGCGTCTTCGACACCCCAGAAGCAGCCCGCAGCGAAAGTCGCCACGGCTGTTTCGCTTGGCTCCGGTAAAACCCCCACAGCTTCCTCTTCCAGTCGCACCTCAGCATCTCCCGCGAGGTCAGTCGGATACTGTGGGAAACGGTGGTCTATTGCGGACCCGCCGGTCCTTCAATGCCCTGTCCCGTAGCTTGATGAGGGCGCCCATAAGATGGCTTCTCTCGTCATCCTCCAGCGAGGATAGTATCTGCCTGACAGATTCACGTTTGAAGGTCATATCACAGATATGGCGTCCTTTGTCGGTAAGCACGATAGCCACCGCGTTCTTGCGTTCGGGATCGGGCTCACGGGCTAGAAGGCCATCACGCTCCATCCTGGACAGCAGCCCGGATATCGAGTGCGGTTCGCGAACGAGCCACCGGGCTATCTCGGCTGGGCGCGCCCGTCCACCCAGCGTATGGATGACGAACATCACGCCTGACTGCACTGTCGAGACTCCGTACTGTTCCAGTTCCAACTCGCGTGCTTTGAAGATGGCATTGCGGGTTTGTTCCAACAGAAGCCAGAGAGCCTGGTCCTTGTCATCACAACGGTAGGTCTTTTTAGAAGACGGCATGTCCCCCCCGATACAAGAGATGCGCGCCCCACTCACGCCCACAAAGCACACGTGGAGCGAGGTCGCCTTATCAATTCTAGCAAAGCCGTAACTGTTGCACCAACATAATGGACCATCGTGTCCGATACTCACTGAGGCGTCGACTTCAGGAGTAGTCTCACCTGTTGCACAGCCTCCATTGTTCCCTGAAGACTCCCTTCTTCATCGACGGCCACGTCCCACAGACGTTTCAATCCTTCCGCACACGCCGGCTTATACGGTCCCGCAGCCCAGTCACGACATGCATGCGGTCTCACGCTGTATATACGGCAGAGTGCAAAGCGTTCATCTTCCTGTCGTTCAAGAAACACACACACTCCATTCTCATGCCGTATCAGGTAGCTTCTCGGGTCAGGCCACCGCGGTTCACAATAGCGGCCCACCCAGTCATAGAAGTCCATCCCCATATGCAGGGCAATTCTCAGGCCTTCCGTCTTGCTCATCCGCACCTGATATATGCTGCAACACACACCGCATCGGATACATGGCAGATCCAGTGCCTCGCCTTTGCATTCGATTCCTTCAAGACTGCAATCGGCATTGTATTCAGGAATATCGGCCACCCGGCCGCTTGGATCATTCATCGAGGTTGTTCGTCTCCTTACCCTTGCCGTAAAAGCAGCATATTATACCCTTACTTCGCACCGGATGACTCTAACGTCAGCAGAATCCCCGTGCAGCAATCGATCTCCTTGACCGTCCACAAGCAAGCACATAGAATTGTCCACCCCGCAGCGGGAATAGTCGACGCGTATGGTTGAACCGGACGTCAAACTCACAAGTCTTACAGATGCTGCCCGTCTCGTACCGAACGGTGCCCGTATCCATTTCGGCGGCATGGCAGTGCACAACCATCCCATGGCGTTTGTCCATGAACTTCTCCGACAGAATACGCGGGAACTCACGGTCGTCAGCCATGTGAGTGCAAGCGAGATTGATATCCTGATAGGTGCCGGACGCGTCAAGCGCCTGGAATTCTCATACGTGGGACTCGAAGAGTTCGGGACGGCACCCTGTTTCCGTCGTGCAGTCCAGAATGGAGAACTGGAACTGTCCGAGTACAGCGAACCGGTGGCCTTCGAGAGATTCGCATGCAGCGCGCGGGGAATGCCCTTCTTCACAACACGCGAAATGCTCGGGACCGACCTTCCCTCAGTCAATCCCGACATCAAAGAGATAGACGACCCCTTCGGCAGCGGCGTATATCATGCGGTATCAGCGGCAGAGCCCGATTGGGTCATCATCCATGCCGTTGCAGGCGATAAATACGGCAACGTCCTGTTCTTTCCGCACCGGCAACTCCCCGAGGACCTCGACCTGATAGCCAGTCGTGCCACCAGCAACCTTATCGTGACTGTGGAACAGATAGTATCTCATGAGCGGATACGCCAACTCTCACACCTGAACCTTATTCCTCGATTTCGGACCAGGGCCATTGTGGAAATCCCGTACGGAGCGCACCCTTTCTCCCTTCTGCACGTCTACGATCAGGACCGGGAGCATCTGGCCCGTTACGCAAAGGCCGGAAGAAGCATTGGCGAATTTGAGCGCTACCTGGAGCGGTATGTATACAGCGCGGCCGCGCACGACGAGTACCTTGAACTGGTTGGAGCAGCGAGGCTCGCAAGACTGCGGCAGGTTGGAGCAAGCCTGTGAAGGGATCACCAGTGACCGTCTACGAGGTAATGGCGGGCGTCATAGCGCGAGAGTTAAGAGACCGCGAACTATGGTTCCTCGGCATGTCAACCGGTCCTGAGACCATCCTCATGCTGACGCGCATCCCGATTGCAGCTATGGCGCTGGCTCAACGCACACACGCGCCAAATTCCTGGATGCTCGTTGCCGGATGGGTCATGAATCCGGATGTAAGCAAGGCCCCGACGTCGATGGAAAGCGAGTTCGGAACGACACTCGGTGAGTGGCCATCGGAGGCTCACAACAACAGCCTTGCCATGTCATACATCGCTGCGCGACACGAAATTGACGTTGGTTTCGGTTCAGCTGCGCAGGTCGATAAGTATGGCAATTGCAACACGGTCGCCATCGGCGACTATTCGAGGCCAAAGGTGCGGCTTGTCGGGCCAATCAACCAGCCCGGGCACTTCTCATTGTTCGGGAGAGAGATAATCATCATGCCGCACGAGCGCCGCAACTTCGTCGACAGAGTCGACTTCGTCTCGGGCGCAGGCTACCTCGACGGACCGGGCAGCAGAGAAAGAGCCGGGCTCCATAGGGGAGGGCCGGTGATGATACTTACAGACAGGGCAGTATTCCGGTTTGCGGAGGACTCAAAGCTCGCAACACTCGCCTCGGTTCATCCCGGGTATACGGTCGACGACGTAGCATCCGAGACAGGGTTCATTCATGACTACGTGCCGCCGCACGTGCCGGAGACACCTGTGCCATCGACTGAGGATTTGCAGCTAATGCGTGAAGACATCGACCCTCGCGCCGCAATGCTTCCCCGCTGACTTCTCTCTTACACGAAGAAACCAAAGCGCCTGCGCCGCAACTCATCCCGCAGCCGTTTGCGCCCGAGGTCGGTAAGAAAGAGTTCCTCACTTTCTGATGTGACAAGTCCTTCGTCAAACAGTTCCTCTATGATACCGGCGTAGTTCTTGCTGTAGTCGAACCCTGCCGCCGGACTCCGGTGAGTGGCATAGGGCAGATCATCCGGTGTGAATGTCTCATCATAACGCACCAGTACATCCCGCCGATTGTGTAACTCCCGAAGCGTCAAAAGAGTCCACATCTTGAAGTAGTTCCATCGTTGCCGTCTGAAGTCGGGGGCGAACTCCTTATCGGCAGCTTTCTCGGCCCTGCTTCGTGTCACGCGCACGACATCCAGAGCAAGTTCGACTGAGGAACGAAGGAGGAGGAATCCTATCGCGATAGCCAGGACTGAATCGGCCTGAACGAGCCCTTGCCTGGACAGCAATAAGGCAACGATAACAAGTCCGGCCTGAAAAACATGCTTACGGCTCTCAACGGACTGCGACACCAGTGCCAGGCTGCCACCTTCTCTGCCGACGTTGCGCTGGTAAAGGCCCAGTGCAAGAGAGATGCCGCCAGAAAACGCAGCAACAACAATTGCACCGACCCCGACATCAAGGTTTGACGGCTGCATGAACCGCGCAATGCCTTCGTACATGAGGGTGCCGCCCAGTACGCCCGTCACAGCTATCAGGAAGGCGGCAGAAGTGAACTCGCGGCCTACACGAACACCAAGCAGCACGATGGCCGAAGACATCACATCGACGAGACTATCCAGGCCATCGGCGAGCAACGACAGACTCATGAACATGAAGCCTGCGAGCAGCTTCAGTATCGCCAGAAACCCGTTTGCAACGACGGACACTTTGGATGCAATCGCCGGGCTGTACGTGAGCGCCACGAAAGTATCTTGCTTCTGGCGCGCCCGTTCGTAGGCACTGTTGGCCGCCGCCTCGCCCTGCGCTGTGAGGCGATAGGAGTCACCCTCTCTGAGGACAAAACCACGCTTCATGAGGGAGTTGAGGTTGGCTTCCAGTTCACGATGAAATGTCCATCCACGGTCGTCCGAGGCAAACGTCACAGGTAGTCCCATGTAGTGCAGGAGGCGCTCATACTTGGTTCGAAGCCCCTCCCGGGTCTGCGGCCCGCGCCGCAACACCATGAGTATGAAGGGCTGATGCCCCTTGAGACGGTTAGAAATCAACGTCCGCGCATGCCTGCCAGCGAGACCGGGAGAAAGGGGGCCGGTCTAGTCGTCATCTCCTCCGCCATCATCGGTGTCTTCATTACGATCATCATCAGACTCGTCCCATGGCTCCTGGTCGCGCCACGGATCCCTCTTCGCCTTCTTCTTACGTGTCCCGGTGATGACGAAGCCAAACAAAGCGGCAAGAACAACATACAGGCCTCCCTCGGGGGCCCACGATATATCCTGTACCGCAACCACTATCCCGACAATTACAGCAAACGTTATGGCTGTCACGAGGCGCATTTTCATTGTCTCACTACCTCTCCTCTCTTAAATGTGCCGTCTTGAAAATGAGGCAAAAACACCCCGTCCGCATGGCGACAGCCATCTATCGTACAGTATGGAAGCCACGCAAGAACAGCCCCAAATGCTTCGCACGTAAGAAACACCATTCGACCCGGTCGAGCAGCCCGGTCTTACCAGCCACACGATAAACACGGGCACGGAGACCGGTGTCGTCAAGAATATCGCCGCCGAATAGTACTCGCAGGTATTCAGCAAGGAACGCCGGGCACTTGGACTCGAGAGCGGTCTTAGTATCAGGCCATATTCCAGCGCGCCGATTCAGTCGGTCCACGAAAACGAAGTCCCGGTCCGCCGTAGCAACTCGGGCGCACAGATCGCTGAGACCTTCATTGCGCGCTCCAAAACACCAGGAAGGAGGGGCGAAAGAAACACAATAGTCCGCAGCCACGTCGATGTGCAATGCTCACTATGCACTGTTGGGCGTCGTCCAGTCCAAACCACTACCACGGGATGGTGGCACCGCAAAACCGGTGTCCGCACATCGCACCTGGGCAGGACGAGAAAGAGGCGTCATGGCCGGAAAACAAAGGCGTGAGGGCTGCTCCTCGTCCCCGAAGTCAGAATGAGGATGACTCGTCCTCGCTGACCCGTTGTTACTTCCCCTCCTACCTTCGCGATGGCAAGGGAGCCACGAAGGCTGTCCTCGGGCGGGGACGAAGGGCAGCCTCTCAACGATGACCTTATCGTACCACAGAACAATCACGGGTCAAGCACCTTATCACGAACGGGAACAGTCTCATAGGACTGCTTTTCACGATACAGGCGCGTCGCGGTTGCCTGCATCACGTGCTAGCGTGAAGTTGTGACGGGTGACCGAACCATGATTCATCTGGACCCACTGGACGAAGGTTGACGATGGCGGTGACACATGCTCACCGCAACGGCTGGGATAAGGCCCAAGACGATCCCTGCAGGACCACAAGGCGAGGCCACCGGGACTTCCCTTGGAAGCGTTGCTGATCGCGTGCTACACACGTCCTCCTGACCTCTTCTGCTGCTCAAGCCGACAGAGTCGTGACTGCGTGACTCCATCAAGTCCTTCTACAGAGGTAGAAGACACGTTCGGCATCGGGGCCGGGCACGGAAACACACGCGCCCTGCTCAAAAGCGTAGGAGCTCGTCAGTATGAATCCCGCGCCTTCCAGCGCAGAAGATATTTCCCGATAGCTATGACAACGCTGCTTAAGCGTGACTTCCTCGATGTCGCCGGCTGAATCCTGCGATGTGTGCTCGATTCTGATTTCAAAGACACCTCGTCGCTTGCGGGGATCGTATCCGGAGGAGCACATCACCGACATATCCGCATCAACGATACGGTGAGAGCCATTCCAGTGCCGGAGATATGCGGTCTCAGTATTGAGGTCGAAGAGGAACCAACCACCCGGCGTAAGACAATCATGCACATGCCTGAATGCGGCGCCCAGTTCATCAGGCGTCATCATGTGGTTAAGGCTGTCGAACATGCTGACCACCGCGTCAAACACCGGTCTGAGAGCGAAGTGTCGCGCATCACCTTGAACAAACGACACTGCGGGTGCGGTGCGTTTCGCGCGCTCCAGCATCGCCCGAGAACCATCGAGCCCGATGACATCAAGGCCGGCATCCTGAAGATCGGCTGCAAGAATGCCCGTACCGCAGCACAGGTCAAGGAGCCGCGCCCCGGCCCTCAGCCGCGGCAACAACAGCAGAGCAACGGCCGGCGTAAACGACTCGCTTGTCTGTGTCCAGTGGCGCTCGTACACCGGGGCGAACAGATCGTAGCAATCAGCTCGTACAGTACCTGGTTTCAAATCCGCCTTGGTGCCAGAAGAATTGAGGTATGTCTAGAATCGATTACGCGCTGGATGCAGTATGCAGCGGTCATGCTAAATGAGGCAAATGAGGCTGAAAAAAAGGGCCGGGCCCCGGAGGAGGGCAGGGAACCGGGGCCCGTATGGACAAGAGGAGAGAAGACAGCGAAGCAGTAAACGGAATTTCACCCGAGGACAGAGGGAGGGGCAGGTCAGAAGGAGGTGGTGCCGTCTCTCCTGCTTCTACAAAAGAGGTTTGTAAGGTACTTAGTCGTATGAGACACTCTCAAGTCGGTCCATGCGCTTGAGCACATCTATTTCGTATACGACATGATAAGTATGGAGTATTGTCGGGCAGTTTGTCAATACCCCCTCCGCAGTTTTTTCCAGCTTTGTATACGGTCAAAACGACCGTACAGACTATCGGCAATAGCCTGATATCGTATTCGACAATGTTACTCTGGATAGAGGCTCACCATTATCTATATCGTATTGGACTTGCTTTCCCAACTCTGCACGACCCAAAGCACGCCAGTCTGTACGACAACTCGTATGCGTGTTAGAATCTATCTGTCAGCCTTGTGACCATGTACACTTGGAGGCTATTACATGACTGACCATTCCAGCCCCGTGTATGACTACAGACTCGACCCCATCAACAACGACGACGACTACAATCTGATTGCCCTGATCAATCAGACGTCGCATGCGTTCAGCCTCGCACGAACCCGAGAATTGAGCAAGTACGGGCTCAGTATGATGCGTTCCGCCGTGCTTCTCGTGTTGCAGGTGCGTGACAACAACGCCACCCCTACAGAGATATCACAATGGCTGTTGCGTGAGCCACACACCATCTCTGCACTGCTCGACCGCATGGAAAAGGATGGGCTCATTCGGCGTTACCGCGACATGCACAAGAAAAACACCGTGCGAGTTGCCATGACGCAAAAAGGGCGCGAGGCATACGACAAGTCATTGGAGCGTGAGACATTTCACGAGGTGATGTCCGTTCTCTCCAACGACGAGCGGGAGCACCTCAGGAAAGCAATGGCAAAGCTCTGGCTGCGAGCCCTCCAGGAAGTGAAGCACGAAGTTGCATGGGCGAGCGCCGCCCCTTCTCACGTCCCTGCCGACAACGGGAAGAACGACAGCGAGCGCTAGCGCGACCTGATGTGCGGGACACGCAGCTCTTCGAGTCTGCCGCCCACATCGGCTTTGATTCCCATTGCTAAGTGCAAGCCACTCTACCTGTCGATATCCTGCGACGAATGAATAGACCGGCTCCTGCCCGCAGCACCACGCCGTTGTACTCTAAGGCAAGGCCATTTTCGGCGGATTCCTGCCACAAGTTCCCCGGCACACTCGCGCCAAGAGCGATTGCTTTTGCGCCTTCTCTATGCCTCTGGTAGCATGAGCGCCACTTCAAGAGGAGGCCCTCGATGGATGTCCACGAACTCATACTAAAGACCCGCAGCTACCGCCGTTTCCACCAGGACAGTCCCGTTCCTGCATCAACATTGCGTGAACTCGCTGAAATGGCGCGCATCGCGCAGTCGCCCTGGAATCGCCAGGCAGTGAAGTTCCTCTTCTGCAATCGCCCGGAGAAGAACGCGGAGATATTCCCGCACATTGTGTGGGCGTCGAGGATGCCTGACTGGCCGGGTCCGGCCGACGGAGAGCGACCTGCCGCATACATAATCATAGTTGGCGACAAAGAAATAGCCCGGACATTCCCTTTCGACCATGTGGTTGCCGGTTCTGCAATGCTGCTTGGCGCGACTGAACGGGGACTGGGCGGCTGCCTCATCGGCGCCTTCAACAAGAAGCATGTGGCTGCCGTTGCGGGGCTCTCAGACCGCTATGAGCCTCTTCTTGTCGTCGCGCTCGGCAAATCAAACGAGACTATCGTGCTCGACCCCCTCGGACCTGACGGCAACACCGATTACTGGAATGACGAAAACGGGGTCCACCACGTACCGAAGCGATCCCTCGGCGATCTCATCCTCGGCGAACTCTGAGCCTCCCTTAAGACGTCTCTTCGACGCGCATACAACGGGCGTCCTGTTGCCCGGTGTGTGCAGTAGCTCGCAGCGCCCCCAGGCTTGTGACAGATAGCTGTCACAAGCTCATGCCACACTTCTCTCGTCACGCATAGCAGGAGGTGAGTATGGATGAGATTGTGAGCAAATGGCTTTGCCAGGTTGAGATGGGCGAGATGCAGAGAGACAACCGCTTCGGTGTGATTCCCCTGTATCAGCCACTCGAATCAATGTTGCCATATATTGGTGTCGCAACAGCGCTTGAACAGAACACCTTGGTCATCACAGAGGTCAGCGAAGGAGGGACTATCGGCGACCTCAAGGTCACGAACACCGGTCCGACACCGGTACTCGTACTCGACGGGGAGGAGTTAGCGGGCGCGAAACAGAACCGCATTGTGAATACAACGATACTGCTGAAAGAACGCAGCGAATCAATCATCCCTGTCAGTTGCACGGAGCAAGGCAGATGGTCATAGATGAGCGGCTCTTTCCGTCACACATCCGCATTTGCAACCCCACGTATGCGCAGACTGAACCAGGCCGCTGTTGCACGCTCGTTGCGGAATGACGACGGGTTCCGGACAGACCAGGAACAGGTCTGGGACGAGGTTTCACAGATGGCGGAAGAATCCGGGGTGAACTCGCCCACGCGCGCCATGAGAGACATCTACAGTGCCCGAACGCCTGAACTAGACACACTCGTGCGAAAGATACCCGTACTCCCACGGCAGTGTGGCTTGATGGCACTGCATAACGAAGAGGTGCTCGGCTTCGACATCGTCTCGCGTCCAGAGGTGTATGAGGTACTGCACGCACGCCTGCTGCGCAGCTACCTTATGAGCATACCTTTGTCCGCAGGCCCTTCATTGAAGGGCGGCGCCGCGGTATTCCTCAAGTCCGCCATGAACGCACATGAAACGCGTTACACGTCGCCCGGCCATGGAGAGGACCACCGTTACCGCGGCGACCGGCTCGTGGGCTCGGCACTTACATTCACAAACGAAACCATCCATGCGGCCTTCTTCTACGCCCCGGCCGGCGAGAATTACCCACACACAGGCAGTCTACGACCGGCGGCACACCGGCGACGCTACAGGATGTGAACGCTTCTAACAGTTTCCGTCGCGAGGGCGAATCGGGACATCATTTCTATCACCGCAGAACAAGAGCGGACAAGGCACCTTGCCTCATCCGCCCATACGTGTGCCGTCGCCGGTAGTCGTATCAGGCGACAGAATGGTTCGCGAGTTGCTCGAGCGCGAGGACCATCGCCGAATGGTCCAGGTCCAGTCCATCGCGCGCCGCTACTGCGTTGAACATCTCCTGTGCTACCGCCGTTGTGGGGATACTCATGTGCAAGGCGCGAGACGACTGCAACGCAAGATTCAGGTCCTTCTGATGGAGCCTGACGCGGAAACCCGGCTGGAACGTCCTCTTCACCATCCGCTCGCCCAGCAGTTCCATGATCCGGCTGCCGGCGAGACCGCCCATCAGAGCCTCACGCACCTTTGCGGGGTCCGCGCCCGCCTTCGAGGCAAAGGTCAATGCTTCTGCAGTGGCCGCGATTGTGACAGCAACCGCTATCTGGTTCGCGACCTTACAAGTCTGTCCCGCGCCATTGTCTCCAATGTGGACGATGTTCTTGCCCATCAGGTCGAAATAGGGCTTGATCTTCTCAAATACCTCGGTTTTGCCACCTACCATGATGGAGAGAATTGCTTTCTCGGCGCCTACTTGTCCGCCGGATACCGGCGCGTCGAGCATCTCAACTCCCATATCCATCAGTTTCTGCGCAAACTCCTTCGTTGCGATGGGAGAGATGGAGCTCATGTCAACGACGATCGCTCCCTTCTTGACGCCCTCGGCAACGCCGTCCGGACCGAACAGAACCGCCTCCACGTCCGGCGTATCCGGCACCATTACGATTATGATGTCGGATGTGGTAGCTACTTCCTTGCTGCTCTGGCATGCGACCGCGCCCTTCGTCGCAAGTTCGTTCAGGGCGTCAGTGTTGACATCGTAGGCATTGACCGTGTGCCCTGCCCCGAGCAGGTGCGCCGCCATGGGCTTCCCCATAATGCCAAGACCAATGAATCCAAGCTGTGCCATTGTGTCCTCCTCCTTCACTGCAGATAGTCCTTGAGCCATCCAAGACTCTGTTCGGTGGAGCCGGACGGGACATATTCACACCCAATCCAACCCTCATATCCCATATCGTCGATGGCCTCGAACAGGTTCGCAAAGTTGATTTCTCCTGTTCCCGGCTCATGCCGTCCCGGCACGTCGGCCAGCTGCATGTGTTCGATCTTCTCAAGGTTCTGACGTATGGTCTTGATGAGATTCCCTTCCATGATCTGCATGTGATAGATGTCGTACTGGATAGCCGCATTCGGGTGGTCAACCGCCTTCAGAAAGTCGACCACCTGGCGGGTAGTATTCAAATAGAAACCGGGCATATCGTCGGAGTTAATGGCTTCAACGATCAGTTTGATACCGTTCTTTCCCGTCTCTTCAGCCGCGTACCGCACGTTGGAGACCATGGTTTCGAATGTCCTGTCCCTGTCCTGCGTCACCGGCGGGATGCCGGCCAGACAGTTGACCCGGGGGCAACTGAGTGCCGTAGCATAGTCTATCGCACGTGCAACGCCCTGCTGAAACTCGTCGACGCGATCCACGAGACTCGTAAGGCCGCGTTCACCTGAGCTCCAGTCGCCCGCAGGCAGGTTATGCAATACTAGTTGGAGACTATTGCGCTGCAGGCGCTCCGCCAGCTCGTCCTTGTCCCATTCATACGGGAACAGAAACTCCACGCCCTTGAAGCCGGCTGCAGCCGCGCGGTCGAAACGGTCAAGGAACTCCACTTCTTTGAAAAGCATGGAGAGATTCGCGCTGAATTCAGGCATTTCTCATCATCCTCCTGACACCGTATGCGCGTATCCGCGCCTTCATGAGAGGCGACCTCACCCTGAGGGCGGCGGCTGAGTCCGACGCGCTATCGTATTGTAACACCGGCAGCCCGGCGATAGAGGGACCCGTCACCAACAGCAGGGTTCGGGCAACGCCTCCGCGGTTGCGCCAACGTCAGACCGTGAGGCACTATTCCAATCTGCAAGGTCTAACCTTGGCTCCGCAGCCGGGCTGTGCGTCATTCGAGCCGCGCCGCAAAGCTGGCGATCGGTGCATGCTTCAGGTACGAACAACAAGACAGACGGAGACAAGCTGCCCCGCGATACGAACAGCTCGCGTGAGAACAGAAACATGATCCTTCCCTCCACCGAGACGATTCTCGCCCATGTAGTACTAGGGATGGCATACCAGAAGGGCGACGACAGCCACCCGCTTGGACGTTCACACGACTATCGTTTGAGGGGGACAATCGGATGGCGATTCACCGCCATCCGACTGGGGTGTACGTTCTTTCTGGCGCCGGTGGTCGGCCCCGTAGCGCACAGATTATCTTCCACGGTTCGTCTGTCATGAAACACCGGTGCGTGCAACAGAACGTGTGTTAAGCCAAGCGCTGCAACACGCTATAATGGTGATGTGAAGCTCACGTGTGCACGATTGACAGAGAAGATTCTCCGTGTTTGACCGATTCCGAGGCTCCAGGCGTCGAGCAACCGCAGTGGTGCGCCGCGAGGGATGCCTGCTCGTAGTGAGAGACAAAGGGTTCCGCCATTTCTCGCTGCCCGGTGGCGGTGTGCGAAACGGGGAACGCCTGGAGGATGCGGCCGTTCGGGAGCTTAAGGAAGAGACAAGTTTGGAAGCGCTGTCCGTGTCGGCACTGCCGCACTGCGGCACAAGCGACATTTTCAATACCTACCACGTCTTCCTGATCGAGGCTGCGGGAGAGATTCTTATGGACCCCACTGAACTGGGCGAGACGCTGTGGTGGAATGGAGAAGAACCCCTCCCTCTCTTCGGATACGTCAAGCACGTGCTGAAGCAGTTGCAGTGGCCCCACATGAAGGCTTCTGGCATACTTGCGCCATAGGAATGCGGAGGTCCATATGCGACGGTGGCTGACTTCGCCTCGAAGTATCCTCTCCTTTCTCCTTCTAGTGATGCTTGTCTCCAGCACGGCATGCACTGCCGTTCCGCAGGATAACGGCCTGCTCGAAGATAGCCCTGAAGGTGCAGATAGTTTGCCCTCTGCGGCCCCCACGCAGTCGTTTCATCTGCCACATAACGGTTCTTGGGAGCTGCCTACTGATATCCCGACAGGGAGACTACCCTCATCGCAAGGAACGATCTTCATAGAAGGACTGGGTGAATTCACGTTTAACCCGCTTGAGATTGAGACCGTCCGTCCCGACATCTTCGCACCCGGCCATTTCTCCCTATTCGACGTGCTCGTCGACCTGTCCTCTAAGGGATGGTTCACCATGGAGTACCACTACGAGGAGTGCCTGGAGACGCACATCATAGACCAACTCGACGGTCGAATGAACTGGTGGTACCGGGCCCACTATTCAAGCGGATGGTTTGAACTGAACGCATTCCGCATGGACCTGTATCCGTACAAAGACGGGACCAGGATCCTCCTGCGACAGCAGACGGATGACTTCATGGGCCGGCTCTATACCAGCTTTGCGGACGAGGTACGTCGAAGGTCCCTGAACCAGGACCGCGTTGTGATACCGGAAGTGCGGATCGGACCGGTCGTGCACACCAACGTACCGGTTAGCGCTCATGATGTTCGCAGCGACGTACTGGCACCTGGAACCATCACCGCACTTGACGTACTGTTGAGCCTCGCCGACCAGGGCAAGATCGACGCAATGAAACTCACGTGGTATGGCAGCATAGGGGATGCCGATCCGGTTGACAGCTTCTGGGTCGAGCAAATCGACGATAGCGATGACCTGTTCGACAACGCAGCAACACCAGAAACCGGCGGCTGGGTATACGAGACAGGCTCACGCGACTTCTCCGGCTTTCAGGGCAGTCACATACACGTCCCCGCGGACGTGCGTGTCCTTGTCTCGCCCGAATACATGATGTGGTACTGGATCGGTTCGATGATGTGAGCACCTCCGAACGGCCCGCATGCAGCCCAAACGATGAAGTCTCCACGCTCTCGCTCGGGATCCTTGAACGCTATCGCACTATCATCCGGGCCTCACGAGAAAAGCCGGCCGACCTCCGCTTCGGTCGCCGCACAGTTCCGGTAAGCGCCATTGCCCAGCAGTTCTACTGTGAGAAGGCCGTGCAGTTCAGCTACGAACGTCCTCTGCCGCCAACCCAGAGCATGAAGGACGGAAGCACCGGACACGAAGTCGTCGCCGCGCTAGGAGCCTGTCCGAGTAATAGCTTCAGACACGTATGGAAGGTATAATCGGGG
>CAZKHH010000045.1:0-16107 GCA_964552485.1 uncultured Dehalococcoidales bacterium
TTCGAGATGATGTCAGCGGCCTCCTTGAACAATTGAAACGCGAACTCGTGAAGGCGTTCTCGAGCGATGAATACAAGGCACAACGCAAGTCGACGGTCGAAGAGGGTCAGGCACGGCAACAGGCCGTATTCGCCGACCTTCGCGGCGCAGCCCAGCGGCAAGGCTTTCTCATCCAGATGACGGCTACCGGAGCGGCACTCGTTCCTCTGAAGGACGGGAAAAGCCTGTCCCAGGAAGAATTCATGGCCCTGGGAGAGGAGGAGCGCAAGGAAATCGAGTCTCGCCGCAATGCTGTCCGGAAGGAGATGGAAACAGCCTTTGAGCAGGCGCAGGAGATTGAACGCAGCACAACCGAGCGACTGCAGGCTGCCGACCTCGAAGTCGCCGAGAACACGGCGTCCAGGCTCTTCACCGGTCTGATGGAGAAATATGCCAAGTCTGACAGCATCTCCCGGTACCTTCAGGAGCTGAACACGTATACGCTCAAGAATCTCGACCTGTTCAAAGGTGAACAGGAGGAGAAACCTGAAGCGGTCCTTGGGCTGGCCGGTATTTCCAGCCAGCGAGAGGGCGATCATTTCCTGCCCTTCAGCGTCAACCTGTTTGTGGATAACAGCGAGGTGGATGGTCCACCGACGGTTGTGGAGACCAATCCCAACTTTGTGAACCTCTTCGGAAAGATGGAACGCCGATTCGTTCTAGGCGGTTACGTGAGTGACCACACAATGCTGAAGCCCGGCGCGTTTCAGACGGCCAATGGAGGTTATTTGCTGCTGAGTGCTGCCGATGTGCTGAGCAACACCGCGGTGTGGCCGGCACTCAAGCGTGTCTTGAAGACCAGAGAACTCGCCATCGAGGAGCCCTTCGAGCAGCTTGGCCTTATCACTCCACAAGGAATGCGCCCGCATCCGATGCCAATGGATGTGAAGGTCATACTCATCGGCGACGCCATGCTATATCAGTTGCTTTCAACATACGATGAGGACTTCTGGGAAATATTTAAAGTGAAGGCCGACTTCGACTACCAGGTCGACAGAACGGAAGACAACATCCAGGCGTACGCGGCCTTCATTGCCGGTTGCTGTGAGGAATCCCGGTTGCGCCACTTCGATCGCACCGGTGTCGCGGCGGTAATAGAGCATGCAGCCAGGGTAGTTTCGAACCAGAGCAAAGTGTCATCTCGTTTCGCCTATATCAAGGAAGTCGTCCAGGAGTCGGAACACTGGGCACGCCAGGCGAACGCCACGCGTGTCAGCGCAGTCCATGTCACGAAAGCGATAGAGGAGAGTCGCTTTCGTCACAATCTACCCGACGAGCGCCTCAAGGAGATGATTGAGGAAGGCACGATTCTCATTGACACACAGGGCGCCGTGGTCGGTCAGGTGAATGGTCTCAGCGTGTATAATCTTGGCGACATAATGTTCGGCAAACCTTCACGCATTACCTGTCGCACATATCTTGGCCGAGGCGGTGTAATCAATATCGAACGCGAGGTCAATTTGAGCGGCAGCAGTCACGATAAGGGAATAATGATTCTCAGCGGGTACATCGGCTGGAAATTCGCACAGGACCATCCGCTTTCGCTCTCCGCAAGTCTTTGCTTTGAGCAATCATACGGTGGAGTGGATGGTGACAGCGCGTCCTGTGCTGAGCTGTATGCTTTGCTGTCAAGTCTCTCGGGGGTGCCACTACGCCAGGATCTGGCCGTTACGGGTTCCGTGAATCAACGCGGTCAGGTGCAACCCATCGGCGGTGTCAATCAGAAGATAGAAGGATTCTTTCAGGTCTGTCGCACGGCAGGGTTGACTGGCAGCCAGGGTGTTGTCATACCGCGGCGCAATCTACATAACCTCATGTTGAGGGATGAAGTCATCGATGCAGTGCGGAGCGGAGCATTTCACATCTACGCAGTCGATGACGTGGACGAAGGTATCAGCATTATAACCGGTATCAGCGCCGGTCGGATGCGCAAGGACGGCTCCTATCCTGCCCGTTCGGTGAACGGGCTTGTGGTCAGCCAACTGAAAGCTATGGCGGGCAGGCTTCGTGCCTACCACGGGCAGGATACCAAGTTCGGAAAGGGCTCGTGATGCGGACGCAGACATCCTGCAGGGCGCGCTAGACCCCGCCAGCTTAACGAGGCCCGGTGTGTCGAGGCGAATCGGTCTTCTCTTCGTCGGTATCGGCGCCATATCGTGCGCCGCGGTTCTTGTGAGGTTGGCGGACGCGCCCTTTCTGGTAGTCGCTGCGTATCGCCTTGTGATTGCCTCTGCGGTTCTGGCTCCGGTCAGCCTTTGCCATTCCAGGCATGAACTGTTGTCTTTACTGACGAAAGCGCCCGGACCTGTCCTTGCGTCTGGAGCCTTTCTCGCTCTTCATTTTGCTCTCTGGATTGCATCGCTTTCGTACACGACGGTTGCAAGTTCCGTAGTGCTGGTCACGGCGAACCCATTGTTTGTCGCATTGGCATCCTATCTGCTGTTCGGAGAGCGTCTCCGGCCCTGGACCTTCGCTGGTATCGGAATAGGTGTCCTTGGAACCGTGCTCATTGCGCGCGCTGCGTGGGTCCTGGGTACTGGTGCGCTTCTGGGAAACGGGCTGGCGCTTGCCGCGGCGCTGGCGATGGCAGCGTATCTCCTTATCGGTCGACGATTACGGCCCACCACGGGACTGCTGCCATACTCTGCTGCGGTGTTCGGTGTTTCCGCCCTGTTGCTTGTGGCTGCTGTTGGAGTGCTCCGCCTCCCTGTTAGTGGCTATGATGGTATAACGTACCTGGCGATGGCGCTTCTTGCCCTGGTTCCGCAACTTGTGGGACACGTGACGATCAACTGGGCACTGCGGTTTCTTCCGGCAACCATGATTACTATCGCGATACTCGGCGAACCCATCGGTGCTTCGGTTTTGGCTTTCGCAGTCCTGGGGGAGGTGCCTCAGGTGCTTGAGATTGTTGGTGGCGCACTAATTCTCACTGGGATCGGTGTCTCGTATGGCAAAGGCGGTCTGAAAGAGGGCTCTCCTCGCCCCGAAGCATTGAAAGCCGGAGGGCGGTATTGAAGTTCAGGCTATCCGTATGACGGGTGCCAAGACGTCGAATGTAACAGTATCCACCCATCCGTTTGCCCTCTCAATAGTGAGTTCCGAACCTCCGTCGAGGGCAGACGCAGAAGCTGTAGAGATGCTGACATCGGTGCTTCCGGTTACGATGTCGTCAACGCCGAAAACGACCAGTACGAGTTCCCCGGATGCATCAAATCCGTAGGTGGAGACTATGTCTATCGACAGGGTCCCGTCCTGTGTCAGGTCACTCGTTACCGTCCTGGCGCGCGAAAGAACGCCGGGGATAACCTCGACCGCAGTGAGGACTTCTTCGTCGTAGCGCAGGGTCAGACTTATGTGGCCGACCCCGCTCAGATTCTCCCCGATTACGGGCACAAGAACTTCTCCTCTTCCGACGACATCCGCGGTTGTGTCGTCGGCGAACGCACTGGAGATAGCCACGACACCGATGACGACGGCTGTCAGAACCGCCAGCGCTATGCCACTCACTGCGATCGGCCGTTTGGCCTCGGGGTTCCGTGCCTCACGGAAGAGCATGAAGAGACGCTCGGGCACCGAAACACCCGGGAATTCAGACGACAGTCCCCGGTGATAGGGGTCATACTCCTCGTCTTCTTCAGGCTCTTGCTCGCCCGGAGCCAGCAGGTCGGCCGGCGACTCTGCTGATAGCGCGCGTTCAAGTGCTGCGCGTTCAGATCTGGCCTCATCAAGGCGTACGCGCAGTTTGGGCTCCTCGCGGACAAACCTGTCTTCCGGTAGACGACCTTCTTCACGGCGTGATTGCAGGTCGGCGAGCTTCCGCTCGGCGTCGTTCTCCGATCTGCGTGCGATACGCAGACGCGATTGCACCGAGTCGCGCACTGCCTCCAGGGCCCGGTTAACCGCCTTGAGACGCGACCTGTAATCGGATATCGTCGCGTCATAGTGACCCTGTGTGATTGTCCCTTCCGCCAAAAGCGAATCCAGCTTCTCTATCTGGCGTTGGACGTACCGGCGGATTCTGAGAGTCTCGTTCAGTTGTTTAAGAGGACTTGCCACGTATCGGTTCCTTCGGCTTGAATGCCCTATTGTATCCGACTACACCACGCGAGACACAGCGCCCGGGATTTGACCTGAAGACACCGACTGCTCACTTGCTTGTGTTGTTTTGCTTTTCGCTACCCTGCTTCCCTCAGGTCGCGTTGTTGCCGACACCGGCGACCCTCTGCAAGTTCTGACTGATGTCGAGAAAGCGTATGTCAACGGACTGAAGAGATACTATGCAGATGCGCGTAAGTCGTCCGTAATGTCAAAAATACCATAGGTTCCGAGTCTTTCGGAGCACTGTTTGAGGTGAACCCCATCCTTAGGACAGAGCAGGGGCAGGATTAAGGTGGAGTCTTGCTGTCTTCCCTGGGTTTATTCGTGTTCCGGAGAGCTGGATAGCATTGCGTCTGCATTTCAGGCTGCACCTCCCGCCTCGATGGAGGCTCTTGCTGAAGCAAACCAGAAGGTGGCAGCCCCCTCGCTAATGCTTCTGCCCCATGTCGCACTAACCGTCGGCCAGAGCGTCCAGCATGTGCTGGATGCAGGTCGGAATCTGCTCAATTGCATTGAACGCCACGATTGTGTGCGCCGGACTGCGAGAGAATGCCTGATCCAGCCTACCGGTTGGATGGTTGAGCGATCTTCGCCCCTTTGGCGGCCCTGAACGGCTGCTCAACTCGCTCTCGTGCGCTCGGCTATGCCCAGCACGGCAAGTCCGAATGCCGCAGCCACGTAGACGAAGAACCCTCCCTCCAGGGTAACGAGTTCCCTGAAGTACGAGTCAAACAGCGGGAGCTCTCTTAGCACAACGGCAAGCACGAGTGCCGCGCCCGCAGCGAGCCCTAGCGCCGTATGAATGGTGCCCCTCATACCGGGGGCGGGCAGGAATCCTACGCCGATTGCGGCAAGTCCGCACACCAGGCCGGCGAGACCCGCTATGAAGCTCACGTTGACGCCGGGTTCCGAAGGCAGGTCGGCGCCAAGCAACTCGCTCGCACCCAGCCAAGGCATACGAACACTCAGGAGCAGCAGCAGTGCGACCACAACCGCTGCGATTCTCACGGGAGTCCTGGGCAGGATTTCGGCTGATGTGAGGTCGTAAGTGCGGGGCTTCCTGCTCGTGGGCTCTGGCGTCGCAGCGCGTGACTTCGCCGTCTTCGTCGCTCGGGTCGCTTCGGGCTTGGCGGGTACCGGTTTCGCAAGTCCTTCGGTGGACTCTGCCGTGACGAGGCAGGCGAGCCTCTGCTCGTCCTGTTCGAGAGTGCTGAGTTGGGACTGGAGCTTCTGTACCTCCCCTTGGTACTTGGAAGCGGACAACTCTCCTACCTTGTGGCGCGCCTCGAGTTGACGCAGGTCCGCACGGCGCGACCGGGCCTCGAGTTGGATCGCATCCAGTTCGTGTTGTACCGACGACCTGAGCGGTTCCAGCCTGGCTTCGACCGCCGCGATTCGCTGCTCGTAGTCGGCCCTGGCATGCGTGCCCTGCGCCGCCGTTATCTCGCCTTGTTCCACGAGGTCTTCCAGCCTGGAGACGTAGCCCCTGAGCGCGTCACGTTCGGCTAGAGAACGAATTAATTGCTCGGTGTACTCAGACATCTGTCCCTCGCAAGCCGTCGCTCCGGCGTCTGCCGGGTGAAGTCACCTTACAGGGGCAGGATTCCATCGTCAACGGGTATGAATCGCGGACGTCCTACGCGATCGTGTCGAGCAGAGCAGGGAGGGCGCCAAGCGATGGGATGGTAACGTAGGTGCTATTGTCATTGACGACTCCCCACCTGTCGACAATCACCGGAGTGATGCCGACGTTCTGCGCTCCCTCACCGTCAACCCATGGCTCGTCGCCGACGTGGACCGCCTGCGACGGCTGGGCTGATGCACGTCGGAGGGCTTCAAGGAAGATTGGTGGCTCCGGCTTTCCCGCGCCTCCAACTTCTGAAGAGGTGAGCGAGAAATCGATGAGGTCGGCAAGTCCCAGGCGCTCGAGTGCCGGCTGCAAAGGCCGGTTCATGTTCGAGAGGACAGCCGTTATCAGGCCACGTTCCTTGAGAATGTTGAGCACAGGGACGACATCGTCAAATGGAAGGAACCGGATGCTTCTGGCCATCTCGCGAACTCGTCGGACAATCCTGAACGTTGTCTGCTCGTCCAGCGGATCAAGCCCTGCATTCCGCATGACGATGTCGTTGTACCGGAGGAATGCCGATTGGTCGACATCCTCTGTCCACTGGATGGGACGACCCGAGGGCATCTGTCGCTCGGCTGCCATGATTCCCCTGAGAGCATCCTGCGGGTCCACGTCGATGCCTGCTTCGCGCAGCGCTTCCACGCACATAGTGTGGCGGTCGGGTTCCATACGCACAAGGGTGTTAACCCAGTCCAGGAATACGGTAGTTTTCTTCAAATCGTTCGCATCCTCCATTATCTATCGCCCTGAGTATGGAGATATTGACAGTCGTATACGAGCATGCTATTGTATTCGGGCTCCGAGTAGCCGAGCTGAGTCGGGTGTGCCGCGAAAGCGGGTTGTGTGGAAGTGAGGTTACTCGGGGCCTTTATTCATTTCCCGGTTTCGTCGGCGTGCCAACCGGCAGATCTGGTCTCATCTATCGCGCGCCTCGCAGGAATCCTGTGCGCCTGGTACCACTCATGGACGGTCTCCACCGCCTCCTCTATCTCGTCCGCGACAACGAGCAGGCCCAGGTCGCTCTCGTCGATGTAGCCCCCGGTCAGGGTCATTTCGCGCAACCATGACAGGAACCCGTTCCAGTATGATGCTCCGTAGAGAATTACAGGGAATGGTTTCATTTTGTGCGTCTGAATGAGACATAGTATTTCTGTGAGTTCATCCAGTGTTCCGATTCCACCGGGCATGATGATGAACGCAGTGGCGTACTTCGCAAGCATCACTTTCCTGACGAAGAAGTGATTGAACGTTACTGAGAGCGTTGTATACGGATTCGCGTTCTGCTCTTCCGGCAGATCGATATTGAGACCCACCGATCTCGTGCCTGCAGAAAGAGCCCCCTTGTTGGCAGCTTCCATGACACCGGGGCCACCGCCGGTGATGACTGAGTAGCCGAGCTTCCCGAGTTGCCGGGACAGCTCTTCGGTGGTCTGATACAGGGCGTCGCCGCTTCGAATCCGTGCTGATCCGTAGATGGTGACGGCCGGCTCAACACCTGAGAGGCGATCGAATCCTTCGACCAGTTCCCCGATTATCCGGAACATCCGCCAAGACTCTTCCTTGGCGAAATCGTTTATCTCGTAACCCTGGGGAATGGGGTTATCTTCGTCGTTGCGCAACGTCATGCCAGCATATGCTCCATAATCATCATGTGCGCGAGGTGGGCCTTGTCTCCACCCCTGAACTCGAATGTCTTCACACCTTCACCTGCTATCGTCAGCGCGAGAACGTCGCTGACAAAGAAGCCTTTTGATACGAAGAACCCCTTGCTGTCCTCGCTGGCGACGGATGAGATGCGGCTGTAAGGGATGCTTACCATCGCCTTTCTGTTCTTCATGAATTCCTTGTCGTAATAGACGATTCGCCTGTCCGTCACACCGAGGAAACCTGTGCCGCGACCCTTGAGGTCGAAAACGGCACGAATCCGTTCGTCCGGAAGACATACGGCTTCGATCTTCTCAAGCTGATCTTTCTTGTCGACATACATGTCGCCTGCGTACTGGGGCATGGCAACTCCTTTCGTTCGTGACACGCACATCGTAGAGCCACCCTTCACGGGTGTCAATACACGCTGTACGAGCGCGCTTCACTCGACTATCCCAAAGCTGTTCCCGTCGCTATGCACAAGTCCGTCTCTGCACAGCGTCAGGAGCGCGTCGTCGAATCGTGCGCTCCATCCCTCGACCTGCTGAACCAGGTCGCACTTGCGTGTGATGCCGGTATCGAGGAGAGTCCGCAGCAGTATGCTTCTTGCCTGTCTCCGCGATCCCGCGAAGGTGCTTTGCCGCTGGTAGTGACTGCTTCGTCGCGCGGCGTTATCGTGCTTCTTCAGCATCGCACCGTAGTCCATCAGGGCGTAGTACCATGTGCGCGGTGAGTTGGCATCGAGCGTCGCTTCGATAAACGGCAGTAGTTCACTGTCCTTAACCTGTTCATTCGGCGGAAGGAACCGGTGAATCATGACGGTCCGGATGTTGGTTTCAAGGAGAATGTCGGCTTGCTCGAAGGCGAATACTCGGATGGCCGCCGCCGTGTACTTGCCGACACCCGGCAGCGTTATCAGCGCCTCGCGGTCGGAGGGAAGTTCACCGCCATGGCTGCGCATGACCTGGCGGGCGGTCTCGAGCAGTGCGAGGGCCCTGCGGTTATAGCCGAGACCTTGCCACTGTTTCAACACGTCGCTCGTGCTGGCTTGCGAGAGTGCCTGGAAGTCGGGGAAGCGGTGGAGAAAGCGCGGATAGGCGTTGGTGACGCGGATAGTCTGAGTCTGCTGCAGCATGAACTCGGACACCAGGATGCGGTAGGGGTCCCGTGTCTCTCGCCATGCAAACGTGCGACCATACACGCGGAAGTGGTTGTACACCTCTTCTCGAAACAGCGCTATGCTGAGTTGGTCAAGTTGGAGGCTCAGTGACACAGGCGAATGGTACATCAACGCGGCCTCCGCGTTCGAGTTTGACACCCCCGTATTGATGGCGCGACACTTGGTCATGCGAGGAATGCTGCTCTCGTTGCTGGCCGTAATGTCGATCAGTGTAGCTGGTTGTGGAACGGGTATTCAGCCCCCTGCGGCGGATGAAAACGACATTCGTGGACAGGACATATCTCTGCCTGCAGATGGTTCGTGGACACCTGCGGGTACGCAGACGGGGAGGATTCCTTCCGGTTCCGGAAGCATAGAGATCGAGGACGCCGGCACGTTTGCATTCGACGCGGAGGCCGTTGAGACACTGCGGCCTGACATCTTCAAAGAAGGCCATTTCTCTCTTTTCGACGTGCTCGTGCACGTAGCCGAGACTCACAACATCTCTATGGAATACCATTTTGATGGCGCGATGGACACTCACATCATTGATTCGCTGGACGGCAGACTCAATTGGTGGTATCAGGCGCACTATTCCTCCGGATGGTTTGAGCCCAACGCGTTCCGCATGGACATGTACCCGTACAAGAACAACACGACGATTCGTGTCTACCGCGGCTCTGAAGAGCGTATTGCTCGAATATGTGAATCGTTCGCGGAAGAGGTGCGTAGATTACAGGCAGAGAACGGCCAGGTCGTGCTTCCGCTTGTGACTGTTCGCGACCCCACAGCCGGCATACGCGAGTTCGAGGACGTGGTCGTTACTCCACACAATGTTCGTTCTGATGTGCTGCAGGAAGATGTGGTAACGGCGCTTGACATTATCCTGAGCCTTGGCGAGCAGGGGAAATTTTCGGAGGTGGGCCTCACCTGGTATCCAACTATCGCTCGGGCCGATCCGGTGGACCACTATTTCATAGAGCGGATCGATGAGGCCGAAGCGTACGGTCGCTGCGGGTACGTCTACGAGGTTGGATCCCGGGCGTTCGCTGGTTTCTCAGGCAGTCACATTCACATTCCTACTGACACACGAGTGATTGTCTCGCCGGAATATGCGATGTGGTTCTGGCTTTGCCTGTAGCAGGGCCCGGAGTTCGATAGCACTAATAGCACTATTGGAACACCGCAATCGCGTATACACCCGGAGATCAGAGACGCAGCGCTGACCCTGCAAATCTAGATCAACGCGCCGAGAACATACGCAAGTACGAAGATGTGCAGTGCCGTGAACGCGCGCAGTTTCAATGCCAGGATCGGTGCTGGCGATGGAGACCGCAACAGGCGCATGACGACGGTGCCGAGCGCTAGGCCCGCGGCGGATATGAGCACAATGAACAATATGTCCCACTGGATCCGGCCATCGATGTGTACGAAGAACGGAAGCATTGCTGCGCCGGTTCCTGCCAGAAGAAACGCGGAGGACGCTTTTGCGGCGACTCCGATGCCGCGGGTGGTAGAGAGTGTGACTACTCCGGTGCTCTGGTCGCCGGCAGCATCGCCTATGTCGATCATTATTTCGAATCCCAGCCCCAGGATATAGGCGAGACCCGCTGCATACCAGAGAATGACATTGGTGCTGCCGGCGGAAAGCCCTCCGATCAGAATGGGGGCGGGGAAAGCCCCGGCCAGGAGCACGTTCTTGACTACCGGAATACCCTGAAGCCACCGGTTGTAGACCATGGCTGCCACCGCCCCTGTAATGACGATGCCGGCAGTCCACGGGCCCGCGATAACGGCAGTAATACCCGCCAGCACGAACGCCACCGTGCCCGTAGTTGCCGCAGCATGCAGCGACAGGGAGCCGCCGAGAAGCGGCCTGTCATTTCGGAAGTTTGCGGCGTCGGTATCCCGATCGAAGTAGTCATCAAGTGCGTAGCACCCAGCTGCGACCAGGAAGACCGAGACAGCGGAGACAATTAGAGGGACATCCGGAAACGAAGGTGCGACGAGAAGCCCTCCGGTGATGACTCCAAGTGCACCCAGTACGCAGTACTCAATCCGTATCAAACGGACGAATGCGATCGCATCCCGGACCGCCGGCAGTGGCTGTGGTGCCGAATTCTGCACTTTCTCAGCCATAATCACTCATTAGATCTGCTTTCCACTCACGCGGGATGCCTGGCTTTTCTCTTTGCACAATCGTAACACCACGAAGGCACTGGTGTCCGTCAGGTGTAACGGGCCTACAGAGGGTTGTGGTTCCGGACGACATAGCAGCGTATCTGCTCGAGGCCAGGGGCACGGTAATCGGGGCGAGTGCACAGCGTCCCTGGCTCTGTCTCGTGAGCAGATCGAGCTGGACTTTCGCTTGCATGGAGTACAGGCGAACAAGTCTCATACGCCGAGAGAGGACTTCTCCTCCTCGAACTCCGCCTTCACATGCTCGAGTCGCCTGAGCGTCTCCTCCCACTCTTCTGTCAGATCTGATATCTGTTGTTGCAGGCGCCTTTTTCTCTCGATCGTCTCCATCACGAGGTCGGTGTCGCTGTAGTAATTGGGGTCGGCAAGCAGCAGGTTGGCCTCTTCAAGCTCACGTTCGCACCCTGGTATTTCCTCTTCGATCTCATGGGCTCGTCGCTCCAGTGGAGCACGCAGTCTGTAGAAACGGTTTCTGAGTTCGCCATCGCGCCGCTTCCGCTCGCGTGCCTCATCGCGTGTTGTGCGTTTGCTCGACGCTTCTCCACCTTCGGGTGACTTGCGGCTCTCCTGCTCTGTCCACTTGTCCTTCCACACCAGGAAGGAGTCATAGTCGCCATCGTACACGGTGAGGTGTCCTGACCTCACCTCAACTACTTTGTTGGCTATCTCACGTATCAGTGTGCGGTCGTGCGTGATGAAGCATAGTGTGCCCGAATACGCATCCAAAGCGTCCGTCAGTATCTCGCGTGATGGTATATCGAGGTGGTTGGTGGGTTCGTCCATGAGCAGCAGATTGGCTCGCTGCATGAGCATCTTGGCAAGTGCCAGCCGGCTCTTCTCGCCTCCTGACAGCACGGATACTTGCTTGAATGCGTCGTCTCCACTGAAAAGGAACCCCCCCAGTATGGTACGGAGCTGAGTCTCTGTCTGGTCGGCTGCGGCGGTGCGAAGCTCATCAATGATGCTGTTTGATGGATTGAGCAGTTCGAGCTGATATTGTGCGTAGTAGCCCGAGCGTACGTGCAGCCCGAGCTTTCGCTGACCCTTCTCAAATGGTAGAACACCGGCCAGTATCTTGAGCAGAGTGGTCTTGCCCGCGCCATTGGGACCGACCAGTGCCACTCTGTCCCCCCTGCGCAGAGTGAGATTGAGGTCGCGGTATACAACGTTGTCAGCGTACGCCTTCTGCACATGCGACAGCGTGATGACCTCTTCTCCCGGGCGACGCGGCTCAGGGAAAGAGAAGTGAATGCGCGTCCCGGTACGTGGCACGACTACGCGTTCCATCTTTTCGAGCTTCTTCATGCGACTCTGTACCTGTGTCGCCTTGGTATTCTTGGCCCGGAAACGCGTGATGAACCTCATTTCCTGCTGAATCTTGCGGTCCTGTCGTTTGGCCGTTGACTCGAGTATTTCCAGTTCGCGTTGTCGCGACTCTACGTAGCTGTCGTAATTGCCGTGATGCACGAGTATCGACTGCTGCTCTAATGCGAAGACCCTGTCCACCGTGCGGTTGAGAAACTCGCGGTCGTGCGAGGTAATCATCACGGCTCCCTGGTAAGTCTTCAGGTAGTCCTCAAACCACATGCATGTCTCGAGGTCGAGATGGTTCGTCGGCTCATCAAGCAGCAGCATGTCCGGATTCAGAAGAAGCAGCTTTGCCAGCTCGGCTCTCATCAGCCAGCCACCGCTGAAGTCGGTCAACGGTCGAGTGAAATCCGAATCGCGGAATCCGAGTCCACCGAGGACGATTTCTGCTTCGTGCTCAAGGTCGTAGCCACCCATCGCCTCAAACCTGTGCTGCAGTTCGCCCAGTTCCGTCATCAGCCGGTCCAGCTCGCCGCCTTCGGCCTCTGCCATCTCCTCCTGCAGCAGTTTCAGGCGGTGCGCCGCGCCCGTGATGCGCGTTGAGCCCGCTACCACGCTCTCGAGCAATCGCTTGCTTGAAGAGACCGCGATATCCTGCTCCAGAAATCCGACAGTAGTGCCTTTGCGTATGCTCAGTGAACCTGAATCCGGTTCAGAATGACGCGTGAGGATGTTAAACAGCGTGGTCTTGCCTGAACCATTGGGGCCGATGAGCGCGATGCGGTCGCGCGGCCCTATTGTGAACGTGACATTGTCGAACAGGACGCGGTCGCCGTACGACTTGGATATGCAGGTGGCGCTAAGCATAAGAGACTGATTGAGAGTTTAGCATAAGAGTCGTGCGTGCCCCGGAACGGACACCCCCGCCGCATCGTGGTGCGGCGGGGCATGTCGGCGAGCATCCAGCGGCGTCAGTACCTTGGTGGAACGCCGCTCCCTGACCGGTCGCTCAGAGCGTTCCGGATCCTGAGAAGCTCGGATCTGTCGGGTCGGATGACTTCTCCTCCAACTACCGGGAGAGGTCTGTCAACCTCGATGTCCGTGGGGTCGTCGTCCTCCGGATCGCCCGGATCGTCGGTCGGTTCTGGCGTCGTGTCATCGCTATCGACCGACCCTTGATTCTCTATTATGGTGCCGGTTGGTGCTCGCGGGTCGACCCGCACTCTGAACGTCATTGTTACGATTTCGTCTTCAGCCATGTCGCCGATCTCGACGACCAGTGGGTCTGATGAGTCATCGATGACTGCGCCGGACTTGTCGCATGTAAGAGAACCTGGTACGTAGCTCGTTGTCGCAGGTATCGGGTCTGTGAAGACAACGTCATGCGCTGTGCCGACTGTGTTGACTATCACGACGGTGTATTCCAGGACATCTCCGCCAACAAGGTCGCCGCCATTGAGGTCACTCACCGTTTTGGTGGCGTCGATGGTCGTTCGAATGATTGGCGTGACATCCTCAGAATCGGTGTCGGCATAGTCGTTGAGGTCGCCGCCGATTCCGTCATCTCCGGTCCGCTCACCATCTTCGTCTCCCGGAAGGGAAGTCCACGTGAGCAGCACGTCGTTGTGCTGGACTACGGGCGGGTCCACCAGATCCTCATCGAACTCGAGGGCGCACCGGTACATGAATGTCACTTCATGGTCCGCCAGTGTCAGCAGCGGAATGGTGAATGTGAGCGTCTCGCCTGGCCCGGCGTTGTGGTCGATCTGGGATGGCGGAAGGCAGCAGGAGCCACCTACATAGTCCATATTCGGGGCTAGCGTATCGACGATGACAATGTCGTGCGCGTCCGCTGTGCTGTCACCCGTGTGCCTGACGGTTACTGTGTACGTCACTTCGTCGCCGATGGTGAGTTCGGAAAGCCCCGCCTCCTTGATGACTTCCAGGTCGGGCTCTACAATCGGAGCGCCCGCCGTGTCGGTGAGGCTCTGCGTCTCTCCACCCTCTGTCCATGTGACCTCAACCTCGTTCGTGAGCGTGTCGCCATTCTGGTTCGCACTCACGTTCGCGACGTATGCGTGAATGTCAATCACAATGTAGTCATCGAGATCGTTTCCGTTGTCCGGGTTGACGACGTTGCCCAACTCAAAGGTGAGCTCCTGGCCCGATACGTTGGGTACATCGAAGTCAGGCTGGGGGTCTCCTGGATTGCCGGGGTCTTCAAAGGACATCCCGGCGTTGCCGGCAATAACCTGAGCATCTCCAGGCAGCGGGATTAGTCCCGACGGCAGCGTGTCCGTGATGACCACGTCCTCGGTCGTCGCCTCGAGTACGTCGATCTGAATCCGGAACACGACTCGTTCCCCGATGGCGAAAACATGGTCAGGGAGACATGGACACAGTTCCTTCTCGAGTCCGACGAAGGCCTCCATCTGAAATGAGGCGTCGTCTTCGTCGTTGTAGTTATTCAAAGTGGTGTCGTCGTCCTGATTTGACGTCCCGTCACCTGTTCGTCCCTGCCCGCCAGGCTGGCTGCTGAACTCCACCGACGCGGTGTTTGTTACTGTCGTTCCCAGCGAGAGCGTATCGATCTCGGCAGTGAACAGCAGGGTAACGGACTCGCCCGGTGCAAGATCGAACGGGCCCATGGACATGGTTCCCTCGTCGAAGGTTGGCTCGGGCGAGAATGTCGCGGACACGGCGCTCGCGGCGATGTCTGCGAAGGCGTTGTTGGGAGAGACCAGGTCGGTCAGGCTCAGATCGTATGCGGTCTCGTTGCCGGTGTTTTCCAGTGTTACCTGGTATTGGACCTCGTCGCCAGCTTCGATACCGGCCGTGGACGACAGGATCTGCTTGTCGACTTCGACGTAGGGCTCTCCAACGATTGTCTCAGTTGATGATGTGCCCAACGAGATACAGTCGCCCGTATCTGGGTCACGTTGTTGCAGTTCGACCGAATTGATCAAAGGGGTGCCATTCTGATTGTCCAGCATGTTGTCAACGACCACATCGTACGTGATAACCATGTCGTCGGACGAGGACGCGCTCACCTCTCCAAACTCGAGCTGCACTTCCTGTCCAGTCAGAGTGAAGAACGTCGCATTCGCCTCAGTGAGCGGCGTGTTCTCAACGGAAATGGCGCCGGGAACCGTAAGGTCGAGGCTCCCCGTCTCATACGTGACGCCGTCCGGCAACGTGTCAATCAGCCTGAGGCATTCTGAGAAACCAGTCGGTACCCCGATTACTACCTGGTAGCTGATCGTCTCGCCTATCGCGTAGCTAGACTGCTCATCGACTATCGACTTGTTGACGGTCGGGACGTCGATGGCAACCTCCTGCGAAGAAGTGCTCCGGAGGTCATTCACGCCGCCAGAGCCGGTCCTCTCTCCTGTCGGGTCACCCGGTGCGCCAGGCGTGGCATCCCCTGTGCCGTTGTCGCCCGGTAGGCTCGTGCCAGTGAACAGCGACGTGTTTGGCACCGTGACTCCGTGAGGTATACCTGCCGGAAGGTCCGCGCTGAAGGTGATGGTGACCGATTCGCCCGGGTCCAGTCGGTCTATGTCTATGTCGAGCGTCGATCCCGACGTGTTATCTGCCACCGTCACACCGCTGCCGCTTACAACCCACCCCAGCCCTGAGATGGGGCCGTAGTACGGGTCCAGCGGGTCATAGACGTTCAGTTCGAACGCCGGTCCGGCATGGCTCAGCGACTGGTTCTCCGCGACGACGGTGAAATTGACAGTGTCGCCGCCGATTGCGGACGCAGGAGTAGCTGTCTTCGTCACCAACAACGCAGGGACCTTCACCCGCGACGTCACCCGGTTCGAGCGCACAGTGATTGTCTGTCCGTTGTCGTTCACAAAGGAGGCGGTAGCCCTGTTGAAGATACTGGTCCCGCGCTGATTGACGCCTTCGTTGTCCACGACTACGTCGAATCTGATCCTGATGCTCTGCCCGGTGGAGGCCGAGTTGGTCACATCGCCCATGTCGAACTCGAGAGGGTCGGGGCTTCCCGTAGGAGCGATGG
>CAZKHH010000046.1:0-15696 GCA_964552485.1 uncultured Dehalococcoidales bacterium
TCTACGTGAGACAGGTCAAGACGGGACTGTTGTGGCCCGATCAGGTGACCGGGCTCCGAGTTCTCTACCTCTCCCCACTTACCACCCTTGCGGCGCCCGTGCAGCTCCCTCTCCTCTTTCGCTCGGAAGAGGCAACCAGCGCCGTGATATTCGTTCTTGTCGCCCGCCTTGTCCTTGTGCTGGCTCTCGCGGCGATTATCATCAGGCAGGCGAAACAGAAGGGTGACGTCCTGCTGCCCATCCTCGTCTACGCCGTCATCGCCATCCTGCTCACGGTCCTCATACTCGACGACCTGTATTGACAAGGCGGAGGTTCCGGGACACGAGTGAATCAACGGGTTACGAATCCCTGGGACCAGTGGCACAGAATGAGCGCACCATCGCCTGCTTCCAGGGTGGGCCAGATTCTGGGAGGACCTCTCCGCAGAGGAACTCCATCACACCGCAGTGATCGGCTCAATCAAGGACAGAGCGGCAGGCTTCCCGGTAGTGCGTTTGAAGCCGGAGGCCATCAGGAGCTTCACGGGCTATGCTCTCGGCTATATCGATGCTGCGAACGGGACGGTCACACCGGCGACGGCCCTCGCAGGGGCACATGGCATAGAATCGGTCCTGATTGAGCGCAGCTTCTTCGATCAGTTCCCGCAGGGTGACCCAAGGTCTCGACTGCATTGTCTGTGTTGAAGAGAGACAGGGCACCACCTGAACAAAACAAGAGACGCGCTCTGCCGAATGATCACCATCCGGAACGAGCGCGCCCCTCAGTTCGATCGGTTGCCCGTTAGTCCTCTGAAGCTGAGATGAGGATCTTCATGAAGTCGGCCTTCCCACCGACGATATCTTCGAACGTCTCCTGTATACGGCTCACGGGACGGATGTCGGATACCAGCTTATCAAGCGGCAGATTGCCTTCCGCTACAAGCCGGATGGCCTCGTCGAAGTCCTGCTTCAGGTAGTTGCGAGCGCCGATGACAGTGTACTCGCGCCAGAGGATGGTCCTCAGGTCAACCATCATCGGTTCAGCGAAGATGGCCACGATGACGATGCGTCCGCCGGTCCGTGGAAGCTTCGTCATCATTTCCGCGCCGGCCTGCGTGCCGCTGACTTCGAAGACCACATCAGCGCCATTGCCGTTGGTGCGGTCGAATACGTACTTGACCAGGTCGGTCTCGAGCGGGTTCACAACATCGAATCCGAGCTCACGTGCAAGCGCTATCCGGCTGGGATTGACCTCCGATACCACGACCGTCGCTCCCTTGTCCTTACAGACGAACGCCTCCAGCATGCCGATGGGGCCGCCACCCAGCACTACGCAGAAGTCCTTGCTCGTGACCTGGCCATAGCGGACGTCGTGCGCGGCAACCGCCATAGGCTCCACAAGGGCGGCATGCACCATGTTGATGTCGTCCGGCAGCTTGTGCAGCAGATATGCAGGGACCGTCCATGAGCCTTGGAACCCGCCGGGCGATGTGATGCCGATGAAGTTCAAGGTCGGGCAGATATTGAACTCTCCCCTTTCGCATGAAGGACATTTCCCGCACGCTGCGGTGGGGCGCAGCACAACCTTGTCACCGGGCTTGTAATCCGTCACGCCTTCACCTACCTCGGCGACCGTACCCGTAGCCTCGTGTCCGACCACTTGCGGCGGCGTCAGTCTGTGGTCCATGTGGCCCAGGAAGACGTGCACGTCGGTGCCACACACTCCACAGTAGGCAACCTCCATCCGGACTTCTCCCTTGCCAGGCGGAATCACCTCTGACTCACCGATAGAGAATCGCTTGTTGCCCTCGTAGTACGCTGCTTTCATTGCTCCTCCGTTGGTGTTTCTAACTCTCCAGAGCGCTCGAGGAGGTTTCCCAGAGCTTCTTTCTTTCTTCATCCATGGTTGTCTTGACCTGGGCGGGGTCGGCACCACACACGCTGCAGAGCGCATCTATCATCGCGTCCTCCTTTGGAGGGCATCCCCGAACATGAGTCGGTGCTCCTACCCCGGCCGAGCATCGACCAAGCGCAACAACCTTCTCTCCCGTCGGGACATCAGTGGCGTTACCGATAACCACAGTCAGGCCCTCCATCTGCTCGGCGTACCCGGCCTTCTTCATGTACGTGATGGCGCTCACGAGCTCGTTGGTGCATCCACTGCAGGCGGACTCGCCCTGACGGATATCTACTTCCGGATAACGCGACTGAAACACCTCGAACCCGGTGACAAAGTGTTGTCGATTGCTCGCCAGGTCTTCGCCGACAAGCTCGACCGCATCGAGCGTGCCGGTCTTGCCTTCCTTCTGAGCCATGTACTGCAGGTGCATAATCTGAGATGGGTCGATGTCCATGAGGGCAGCGGCAACGATGTCCACGTACAGGGCATCGCTGCCGGCAATGACCAGGCCCATCTCCTTTGTATCGTCCGGATACTGCCAGAGACCTTCCATGCCGACTGTCGCATCAACAATGGCGTACGTGGGACGCACCGCAGTACACAGGTCGACAATGGCCTGATCGAGTCCAAGCGCATGACTCTTACGTTTCTCACTACCGGGCATCACGCCTTTCATGTTCTTCAAGGCTAGCGTGGCGTGCGTCCGGATATGGCTCTTGATAACAGGGATGCTGATAATCACATCACTGTCCAGTGCCGTCTTCGCAATCCGGACGTTCTTCATGACGAGCCCATCCGGTATCTGTACCTCGACAGCAGTGTCCTTGTTCAGGTTGCGAAGCTCTACGCCGAGTCGCGAGGCGACGTCAGTCACACCGGACGAGTCAAACGATTCCTGCGTGCTGAAGCCGCCGAAATCATATCCCGCGATTGCGCCGTCGCCGATGACAACCGACTTCGGGTTCCGTTCCAGCACGAGTTTCGTGACCGCTTCGACAACATCGGCATCGGTCATGCACCCACTGTGCCTGGGCGAGGGCTTGCACTGGTTAGGTTTCACGAGAACGCGGCTCTCAGGACCGATAAGTTCATCGAATCCGCCAGCCAGCTTCACGGCATCTCTCACGGCGCGCTCAACGTCGCCGGAGCTCACTCTTGTGATTGATACTCTGTTCGTCATCCTGCTTCCTCCTCAACTTCGGTATTCCAGACTGCCGCCATGCGTCCGGGAGGGGCGGAGCCCAGTTTAGACCTGCCACGCTACGGTGTCAAAGAATCGTAGTCGTTCCACCGCCCCTAGTATCCGCGTGTCTTATCAACGACGTTTAGAAGTGGTGTCTCATCCAGATAGCGACGCAGGTTCTGCGCGAAGAACGCGGCCGCCATCATGTCGTACTGTTCCAGGTCGCCAGCCACGTGAGGAGTGAAAATGACATTCTCCATGTGACGCAGTGAACTGTCCGGCGATAGTGGCTCATCAGCGTAGACGTCAAGTCCGGCACCTGCAATCCATCCCTCCTGCAGAGCACGAACCAGGACCGGCTCATCGATGATTTCGCCGCGTGCCACGTTGATGATGCGTGCCGCTGGTTTCATCGCCCTCAACTCCATCTCGCCGATGAGTCCACCCGATTCAGCGGTAAGCGGTAATGCCAGCACAACGAAATCGCTTACGCTCAGAAAATCGTGAAGAGCCTTCAAGGAGTACACCATATCGACATTATCGGCGCTCTCGCCAAACACTGCGGAGCGTCGCGTGGCGACGACACGCATGTCGAACAGCCTGCACACCCGCGCAACCTCACGTCCGATGCGGCCCAGCCCGATGATGCCAACAGTCTTTCCTTTAAGCACATCGACCGGATACCACTTCCATCTACCCTCTATCTGCTGATAGAAGCTCCGCGGTATCTGCTTGACGAACATGAGCATAACCATAAGCACGTACTCGGCAATGGTCATCTCGTGGATACCACTCATGTTGGTCACGGTCACGCGACTGGCAGCCAGTTCCGGCGTAAGTATCTTGTCCACTCCCGTAGAGATAGTCTGTATCCAACGGAGCATCGGTGCACGGTCGAGAATACGTTCCGGTAATTTGAGCGCATACACGACCTCTCCAAGGCCCAGGATTTCGTCCAGTTCATTCGAGCGCGACAGGTCACCATTACGCTCCAGTCTCGCCAGATCGGAAGCATCTATGACATTGAGTCGTGGGTCGGCACGCAGCGCTTCAAGCGCTTCCGGGGCTATCCTGTTGACCACTACAACATCGACTTTTGCGGCCACTCGGCTGGTCTCCTCTCTTCGGCGTGCAGAAGGGTAGTGTAGATGTCGAACCGCGCCCGGCGCAATGGCGTCACTGCGCCACAACTCAACGCGCACCACCATAGCTTGCTCCGCTCGTATACTGTTTGCTTTCGTACGGGGACTGTGCTAGATTTTGGCGTCGTCGGAACGGCACAGGACTATCCCCAGAACTGCTTCAATGACACTGATTGAACGTGTAAGACAGGGCAACAATGCACCCGAGGTAGAGCACGTTGCTCGAGCTGAAGGTGTCGCTCTTGAGCATGTAATCAGCGGCCTGCTGGACGGAACCATTGTAATCCCTGCGAATCCGCTGCACACAGGACTCAAGCCGGCTGGCTTCGGTAAAGGGCTCCGCACAAAGGTGAATGCCAACCTTGGCACATCCTCCGATTCATGCGACGTTGAGATGGAAGTGCGCAAACTCACCACAGCCATCGAGTGCGGCGCAGACGCAGTGATGGATCTCAGTACCGGAGGAGATATCACGGCCACAAGGCGGCGACTGATTGCCGCATCAACAGTGACATTCGGCACGGTGCCTATCTACCAGGCCGGTATCAAAGCCATTGACGAGCGTGGCTCAATTGTCGACATGACCGCGGACGATATGTTCGCCTCCGTCGAATCTCATGCCCGCGACGGTGTGGATTTTATGACGATTCACTGCGGCGTGACACAGCAGACTATCGAACGTCTAAGCGCACAGGGGCGGCTCACCAACATTGTCTCGCGCGGTGGTGCGTTCCTCACCGGCTGGATCCTGCACAATGAGCGCGAGAATCCGTTCTTCGAGCAGTACGACCGTTTGCTCGAGATGGCGCGCGAGTTTGGGTTCGCGTTGAGCCTGGGCGACGGACTCAGGCCGGGTTCACTCTTCGACGCAAGCGACAGAGCCCAGTTCCAAGAGCTTATCGTGCTGGGTGAACTGGTACAGCGCGCACGCGCCGCAGACGTGCAGGTGTTCATTGAAGGCCCGGGACATGTCCCCATGGACCAGATTGTTGCCAACGTTCAAATGGAGAAGACGCTCTGTCAGGGCGCTCCATTCTATGTACTTGGACCGCTCGTGACGGACATCGGTGCAGGTTACGACCATATCACCGGAGCGATCGGCGGCGCTATGGCCGCCGCAGCCGGCGCAGATTTCCTTTGCTATGTGACTCCTTCGGAGCACCTCGGGCTTCCCGACGAAGGCGATGTGCGGGACGGGGTTATTGCATCGAGGATTGCAGCCCATGCCGCCGATATCGCCAAAGGCGTTCCCGGTGCGCGGGAGTGGGATGACCGGATGTCTGCCGCCCGGAAGAGACTTGACTGGGCTGCCCAAGCCGAGCTTGCGCTCGTGCCGGAACTTGCGCGCACACGTCACCTCAAGACCCCCTCGGAGGATCGGGCCTGCAGCATGTGCGGCAAGTATTGCGCGATGGCGATCGTCGAGCAGTTCCTTGGCGGGGTTAAGACCCCACGATAGTCGTGGCGGTCGGACTTTCGACCGGATGGCATTACCCGCCACCGATCGATACCAATATGCTTGTGAGGGTTCGATATGCACTTGTTGATGGATGGCTACTCCTCCGATAAGGCACTGTTACAGGACGAACAGTTTCTCAAAGACGTGCTCGCCCATTACCCGGCCAAGGTCGGTATGACGCGTATTTCGGAACCTTATGTCATTCGCTACGATGACTGTCCCCCGGAAGAGTGGGGCATATCAGGTTTCGTGTTCCTCGCTGAAAGCCACATTGCCATACACACGTTTGTGGAGAAACTTCTTGTCAACGTGGACCTTTTTTCCTGCAAGGATTTCGACACCGAGACAGCAGCCGAGGACCTCAAGCAGAGGTTCAAGCTCACGAAGAGTCGAGTGTCGTGTGTAGAGCGTGACTGGGAGCGGTCACGGCCGGAGGACAACAACCCGCCCCGATTCCAATACCATGGCGCCTGACGCAGGATTGCCGCAGACCAGTCCGACGTTTGCCGGACTGCCCTCCAGCGCGACCGATATCGCCGCAGCACGATTCGTCGTGCTGCCCATCCCTTACGAAGCTACCACCGAATGGATCTGCGGCACGCGGCAGGCTCCCGCAGAAATTATCGAGTGCTCCCGGCTGCTTGAACTATACGACCATGAGTTGGACATAGACACATCGCGAGCCGGCATCGTAACCGTCGATGAGCTTCCTCCCGTGCTGTCCGGTCCCGAGCGCATGGTCGCAGCAGTCAAGGAACACGTCGGCCACTGGTTTGACCGGAACAAGCTACCCATACTGCTTGGCGGGGAACACACCATCACCATCGGTGCGGCAGCAGCGGCGGCAGAGCGTGTTCGCAACCTATCAGTTCTACAGCTTGACGCACATTCGGACCTCAGGGATTCGTACCTGGGAGCCCGGTGGGGGCAGGCAACGGTCATGCGGCGCATATACGAGATATGCCCGTCAATTGCCGCAATGGGCATTCGCAGCCTCTCCTTCGAAGAACGGGATTTCATACATGACAATCGTATTCCGGTCGTCTTCTGGCCGCCGGAAGATGCCAGTTGGCGCGCAGCGCTCGTGGAGCGACTCAAGGACAACGTGTACATCACCATCGATGCCGATGTATTCGACCCGGGAGTCCTTCCGTGGGTAGGAACACCCGAACCGGGAGGACCAGGCTGGTGGGACATACTAGCGCTGCTGCGAAAGGTGGCGTACAAGCGGAACGTTGTGGGGTTCGATGTGGTAGAGTTTTCACCCTCCGGGCCGGGGGCGGCAGCCTCGGCATACACTCTCGCCAAACTCGTGTATCGTTTTGTCGGATATCTGAGTATTACCCGCACTGGAGGCAACTAGAGATGACTGAACAGAACAACCAGACGGTAGAATCTGCTGCGATGGCATACCTAGGCAGCCTATCCCCGGACAGGCGCGCCCAGAACGAACCCGGCGTGCAGAAATTCGTCCGTTGGTGCGGGCGGCAACGCTCCGTACTCGCGATTTCGCCACTCGATGTGGATGCATTCAGTCGTACCGCAACGCCTGCCGGCGGCACCGCACTCCGCGGCTTCCTCAGCTATGCCTATAAGAAGCGGATTATTCCACGGGGACTTGCCTCACATGTGAAGGTGAAGAGGGAATCCTCCGGGCCGGGGCGTGTGCCAAGCGGCTCCGAGCCGATCCATGTGACCAGAGAAGGACTTGAGAGTCTGAAGAGCGAACTTGAAGAGCTTCGGAAAGAGCGCGTCACAGTGACCGAGCAGATGCGCAAGGCTGCAGCCGACAAGGATTTCCGCGAAAATGCCCCGCTTCACGCTGCACGCGAACAGAAGTCACACATCGAGGGAAGAATCCAGGAGATAGAATCTACTCTCGCCCGCGCCACCGTCGCCGAGCAGAAGGCGAAACGCAGCGCGGTCGGTCTCCATGACAACGTGCGGCTGACGGACCTGGAGACCGGCACGGCAGTCGAATATAAACTCGTTGACTCGCGCGAGGCCAACCCCGCCAAAGGGCGCATTTCAACGGCCTCGCCTATCGGCCGGGCTGTGCTCGGCAGACAGCCCGGCGACGAATTCGAGTTCGCCGCCCCTGCCGGCACCTTCAGATATCGTGTGGAGAAGGTGAAGCAGGAAGAGCCCGTCTGAGAGAACGATTGCGGTCGGAAGCAGAGCACGTTACTCTTTGATGCCTGACTCGGCCTTTTCTTTGTGTCTCTTGTCGGCCTGTTCAACGCTCTGTTTTAGCGCATCGGCCAGGCTCGGGTTGATTTCCGGCTCCTCTTCCTTACCCGGCGGCAGGTCTTCCCCTTTGATCTTCGCCTGAATCACGGCCTCCAGTGCCATGCGATACTTGTCCTCGTAGTGGTCCGGGTCGAAGTCCCTTGTCATTCTATCCACAAGTGTCCTCGCCATGTCGAGCTCGTCCTCGTCAAGCTCTTCGTCGGGGATTTCGATCCCCTTCGGGTCCTCAATCTCAGCACTGTAGTGCAACGAGTCAAGTACGAGCATGTCATCACGCGGACGTATGCAACATAGATGCTCGCGAGGAATCTAACAGCCTGTTTGCGGGCAGTTCGGGGCAGTTGAACCCGCAACTTCACGCATTCCAGCTGCACATCCCGCCGACGGTCTGGCCCGAGGGTTCATACAGACTGAGTTCGTGAAAACGGCCTGTGCCCATGCTACGCACGATACCACGCCGGGTCGCGCCCCCTTCTTCCCAGTGATACACTTCGACTTCAGTTATCTGCTACGCGGGAGAGGAGTGCAATATGGGCGAAGCCGCGACAATCATCGACAAGATTCTTGCCGAGCATGAGTTGATACACAGAGAATTCGCGAAACTTGACGTCGCCACCGGGGATGTCGATAGCGCCGCGCGTCTCGGGAGCCAGGAAGTCAAGGAGTACTTTGTGCCCCGCGGTCTGTCAGGACAGCACGAGGGAATCGTAAAATGGAAGGCTCAACTAGATGCCATTGAAGAGACGCTGCAGGCGCACTTCGAACGCGAGGAGGTTGCCCTGGCTGAGGCCATCAAGCTGGAGGGCACACAGAGCCTTCTCGATGCCCTGAATGAACTGCTTGATGAGCACAAAGAGATCAAGGCGCACCTCGCTTCGCTGCACGAGGGAGCAGAGGATATCACTTCCGGCGGGCTGCGCATCGAAGTCTGGGATGCCGATGGCTGGGGCATGAAACACAATATCGATTCCTTCAGGGAGAAACTGGAGGCGCACGCCGAGCGCGAGCGCGTGCTGTTCGGGAACCTTAAGGCACAGCTTGAAAGTGCTTAGCTGGACATGTGGTAAGCAGGTTGCGACAGCGGCTGCCCTACCATCGCGGCTGTAGCCGTCGCCACAGGGGCTACATCAAGTTTCTCGTATAGTAGTCCGCCGCTTCGTTTGGTTGCGGACACCTGAGCCGTGGAATACAATACGCCAACGCTATGGCGGCACGGCATCCCTTCTCTCCCACGATGTTCGCCCTGCGGGAGGACTGCATCAGCTTCTACAGCATAGCTTCCGGGTGGCAGCGGTTTCGTGCTTACTGGAAAGCTTATGTGGGCCAGAGCGCCATCGCCGGCCTCACCACATTCCTTGTCCTGCTGTTTCTCAGTCTGGAGGAGGCTGTCATCATTGCCGCGCTCGGCGCCAGTGCCTTCATCGTGTTTGCGCGACCATTCGATGTTACCGCGCGACCCCAGAACGTGATCGGCGGCCATCTCATATGCTTCACCATAGGGTGCCTCATCACGCTCCTGCCCCACGGCAGCATGCCCCTGACGCTCGCCTGTCACGCCTGTGCCGTAGGCCTGTCCGTCTTAGCCATGGTCGTCACCAATACCCAACACCCACCCGCCGCCGCAACGGCTCTCGGCATGGCGGTACGCGGCTACTCAGATCCTGCGCTCGCTGCTATTATCACCATCACTATCATACTCGCGCTTGCACATCTTATAATGCGTCCGCACCTGCGGGACCTGTTCTAGATGAAGATACTCGCCATCGAGACATCCTGTGACGAGACCGCAGCCGCGGTCGTCGAAGACGGCACGCACGTGCTGTCCAGTGTCATCTCCTCACAGGTGGACATCCACCGCCGCTACGGCGGCATCGTGCCGGAGGTGGCTTCACGCCAGCATACGCTCTCCATCGTCCCCGTCTACGAGGAAGCGATGGAAAAGGCAAGCGTATGCCTTGACGATATCGACCGCATCGCGGTTACCTACGGACCCGGCCTTGCCGGCTCGCTCCTCGTCGGAGTGAACTTCGCCAAGGCACTCGCAGTCTCCCGCGGCATACCGCTGTACGGGGTCAACCATATCGAGTCGCACATCTATTCCACATGGCTCGCCTTTCCGGCGCCCACCGGAGACGAGTCACGCTTTCCCGCGCTGTGCCTGATAGTCTCCGGCGGACACACCGAGCTTCATCTCATGCGCGGTCACGGCAGGTACACCCGCCTCGGGCGCACGAGGGACGACGCAGCGGGCGAGGCATTTGACAAAGCAGCCCGTCTCCTCGGTCTCGGATACCCGGGTGGCCCTGCGATTCAGAATACGGCCACCGACGTGAAAGGGCGCCTGCATCTCCCCCGCGCCTGGCTTCCCGGGACGCACGACTTCAGCTTCAGCGGCGTCAAGACGGCCCTGTGGCACACGGTCCACAAGGATAATATGCTCTCCGACTCCGAACTGGTGGCGAAGGCAGCCGCAGGATTCCAGGATGCGGTGGTGGACGTACTCGTGAGAAAGACGATTAACGCAGCTGAGAATTGCAACGCAAGCTGTGTGCTTGTGAGCGGCGGTGTTGCCGCCAACAGCCAGTTGAGAGCGACACTCGAGACAACCTGCCCGGTCCCGGTACTCATCCCCCCGCTCTCTCTCTGCACGGACAACGCAGCAATGATAGCCGCGTGCAGCTACTTCACAAGTGGACCGAATACGCCGGGCGGTCGCTCACTGGACGTTGAGCCTGCGCTCGCTCTTGTCTGACCCTGACCTGGCTCAGCCTCTCTGGAGGCTCCGCACGAACCCGGAGATGCGTGACAACCCTAACTCGATTGCCGTGTATGATGTCGTATATGCAAGCCGGATATGCCCCTTCCCCTGCTCGCCGAACACGGAACCCCCGAGGGTCGCAACGCCGGCCTCATCAAGCAGCCTGTCGGCAAGCTCCATGTCGTCAAGGCCCAGGTCGCTCACACGGGGAAACGCATAGAAGGCCCCTTCAGGCACGTGGCACTCGATGCCCGGAATCTCGTTCAGTCCGTTCACGAGCAGATCGCGCCTCGTTTTGAACTCCTTCACCATGGACTGGACACAGTCCTGCGGTCCGCGCAGCGCCGCCACCGCAGCATGCTGTACAAACGTAGTCGAACACGTCACACTGTTGGCAGTGAGCCGCACAAAGGGATCCACCAAGTGTGGTGGCAATATCGCGTAACCAAGGCGCCACCCTGTCATGCAGTAGGTCTTCGAGAAGCCGCTCATCACGATAGCGCGACTGCGCAGCCGCGGGAACTGGATGACGCTCGGTGGCGTTTCGCCGTAATAGATCTCCTCGTACGTTTCGTCCGCGACCACCATCAGGTCGTTTTCCTCCGCAACGTCGGCTATCGCCTCGAAGTCGTCATCGCGCAACACAGCACCGGTGGGATTGTGAGGCCAGTTGAGCGTGAGCAGGCGCGTACGCGGAGTGATGGCTGCCCGCAGTTCCTCGACATCAAGCCTGAAGCTCTTCTCGCTCCTGAGCGGAACTGGCACAGCGCGAGCGCCGGTGAACCTGATGACCGTGGGAAAGGCTGCAAAGGCGGGGTCGAAGTATATACCCTCACTCCCGTGGTCCAACGTCAGCAGTGCGCCGTAGAACAGGATGGGACGGAGCCCCGGGGTGATGACGACGGTGTCGGGGTCGACCTGCACGCCGCGCATCACCTTTACCTTGTCAGCTATGGCCTCGCGCAGCTCAAGAATGCCCTGGGAATCGCAATAGTGCGTATGACCGGCATCGAGGGCGGCTTTCGCGGCGTCACAGATGTGGTCGGGGGTGGGTAAGTCCGGTTCCCCTATCTCCAGGTGCACCACTTCGCGCCCGCTGGCTTCGAGCCCACGGGCTTTCAAGAATGTGCGGATCGCTGGTTCCGACGGCAACTCGTTCAATCGAGGGGACAGTTCCATCGCGGCTCCCTTGCGTCTCCTCAGATCCGGCGCCCTGCACCGTCTCCTTTGGAGCTTCCCTCCGCACTTCGCCCGCCTTCACCAGCGCGCTGCGAAGGAGCGGCGGAGTGATAAGCTCATTAATGATAACAGACGCAAGTGTGGCGCTGACCATTGCCGCACCTACCTGTGGGAACTGCTGCGCTGCGATAAGCGCCAGACCGATAGAAACACCGGCCTCGGGCAGCAATGCCACACCGAGATACCGGCCCACCTGCGGTTCAGCACCACCAACCCAGGCCCCGAAACGCGTGCCCATGTACTTGCCGGCACACCGCACAGCCACGATGACGGCAGCGAGCGGAGCCGCAGACGCAAACATGGTGAAATCGAAATGCAGCCCCGCAATCACGAAGAACATCGCATACAGTACCGGCTCAATATCCCCAAGCGCGCTCACCATCTTCTTCACGCTCCGCCTGTTTCCAATGACGAATCCAAGCGCCATATTGGCCATGATTCCGGACACACCGAGCGCGTTGCAGATACCGTATGAAAGCACCACGATGCCGAGCACAAGCACCACCATCAACTCCCGGGTGCGGATGAGCCGGGCAAGCTGTGACGCGGCGAGAGCGAGACTCCCACCGATCGCAATCGCTTCAACGATATGCAGCACAGGCCCCAGAATCACCATGCCGAGCGGAATACCATTCATGGTGCCGGCAAGCGTCAGCGCCACAGCTAATGCACCGGAGAACAGAATCACTGCGACTGCGTCGTCGAGCGCTACCACCGCCAGCAACGTGCTCGTCAATGGCCCTTTAGCGCGTGACTCGCGCACGATTGCGAGCACCGCCGCGGGAGCTGTCGCGCATGCCGCAGCGGCCATGACGAGTGCAAACGGGATATACGTCTTCTCGAGCGTAAACCCTGGCAGAAACCGCTGGGTCACAAATGCGAGCACGACGGCCACAACAGCAAACGCCGTCACGGCCTCGAAGATAGTGATGCTCGCGATGCTCTTTCCGAGCGAGCGCACGGTCCCTATCTGAAGATTCGTACCAATCAGGTACGCAATGACGCCGAGAGAAATGCCAGTGATTGCCTCAAGCGCGTGGACGGTGCCCACATCTATGATGCCAGTCACGGTGGGACCGACGATGAGCCCGACCACGATGTAGCCGGTGATAGTGGGCAGATTGAGACGCCTCGAGACCAGGCCCCCTATCAGACCAAGAACAAGTATGAGTCCGAGTGCGAGTAATAGATCCATTTAGAACGCAGTTAATGACAGCGTTCGCGGGGCACAGTGACTCGGAAAGCGGCGGCGCGCGGCAGACAATCTACCGCCATGCCGGGGCAACATGGGTCGTGTGCTCTACGCACTATCAAGCATGCTACAACTCGAGATGTAGAACGCAGCAATTATTCCCTTCAGCGAAAGCTCGCCGATAATTTCACTACCCTCGGTGACTGCAAGGTGCCGTATATCCTGCTCGCGGAATATCTCGAGGGCTTCGCTCACAGGTGTATCCGCATCGCACGTGATAACCGGTGTAACCATCGCATCCCGCGCCGCCGACATCTGTCCTTGGTCCAACGACCGCGACTTGAGCATGCCGGTCGCGTACGTCCGCTCCGGAATCGGGCTCAGCAGGTCGATGAAGTCGCTCTCGGTAATGACGCCTACGACCCTGCGACTCCCCTTATGCTCCACAATCCAGAGATGACTATGCCTGCGCAACATCCGCGCTACGCGGCAGACATTGGCCGTCTGCTCCAGCAACGGAGGTTCGACGTTCATCACCTCGCGCGCCGGCACATCCTCGAATTCGAAATCGGCCATCGCAAAGTCCTCTGCGAAACCTTCGAAACCCTGGTCCTCTATCACGCAGTAGACAATTCTAGCACGGGCACAGCGGAGTGTCACAAGGCACAACGGCGTTTCGGTCATTCGGCGGGAGGTTGTGTCCGTTGTTCTCGCACATGGGACTCGCCTGCCTTCGTGATGGCGTAGCGGGAAAGCGGAGGAGCGACCAGCTCGTTCAGAATCGTGGCGGCGAGGACCGCGTTCAGCAGGAGCGGACCGAAGGAAGGGAACTGGTTTGCCGCCAGTAGTGCCAGCCCCACCGTGACGCCGGCTTTCGGCAACAGGGCAAACCCGAGGTAGCGCTTCACGGTGTCGGGAGCACCACCAAGCCGTGCTCCAATGACCGTGCCAAGGTATTTCCCGAGGCCGCCGGAGACCGCAATCACAAATGCGATGACACCGGCCGTTGCGAGCACGCTGAAATCGAAATGCAGTCCTGCAAGGACAAAGAAGAGCGTGTATAGCAACGTCTCAATATCACCGAGAATACTGTGCTCGTCGCTACGCCGCAGCACATTCACGACGATGAAGCCCAGCATCATGCTCGCGATAATGGGTGACAGTTCGAGCGCTATCGCCGCACCCGCGCAGAGCATGACGGTACCGAAGACAAGTGCAAGCTCAGCCTCACGTCCACGAATCAGCGGTCGGCCGTACACGGGTATGGCCGAGGCTATGAGCCCCAGCATCACCGACAGTATTATGTGAATCGCCGGCTCCAGAACAACCGCCTCTATCGAGGAGGTAGCGCCGGCCTGCATAAGAGGCACACAGACTCCAACGGCGAGCGAGAACGCTATCACCGCAATGCCGTCATCGAGCGCGACGACGGCGAGGAGCGTCGTCGTGAGCGGTCCACGTGCACGCAACTCTCTGATAATAGCCATGGTCGCAGCGGGAGCGGTGGCGGAGGATATCGCACCAACGATGAGCGCCATCGGAAACGCCAGTTCCCAGAACGGTGCGTCAGGCACTATCCACAGAATCGCAGGTGCAAGCACGGCGGTGACCAGTGCCCACGCACCGAGGCTCTGCAGCGGTGTGATCCACAGCACACTCCTGCCCAGGCCGCGTAGAGAATCGAGCCGCAGGCTGCCGCCGATGAGATACGCAACGACGGCAAGAGTGATGTCCGTGAGAATACTGAGGTCCGCGATAACCGGCGACGGCACCACACCGGCTACAGATGGCCCAAGAATAATGCCGACAATGATGTAGCCGGTGATACTCGGAAGACCGACCTTCCGGAGGAGGAGGCTCCCAAAGAGGCCGATCGCGAGGATCAGCCCCATCGCCAGGACTATGTTCACGAGAGGCCAGCTACCACTAGATTCACGTCCTGTAGAACGAGCGGCTTAGCCGCACGATATATGCGTGACATTCTAGACCGCCGGCGTGTCTATGTCACATGGCCGGGTTGCAGGACTTCGTAGAGGCAAGAGGACAGACACAACACAGACCACGCGTGCAGTACTCGTTGAAGAGGTGGTGCAATCCCTGCCCGGTGAGTGGCGTGATGAAGCGGCGCTGCATTCCCAGTTGAAGACCCATGTGCCGCAGTACGCTGTTCATAGACACGCCGCGACAACGGGCGTACGCCGCCACGACATTGCGGTGCAATGAATCATCAGCCATCACTGCAGAAAGAGCGATGAGCCACGGCAACACGCCATCTACTACTATGGCGCGGGCTTTGGACGGCCCTATGAGATCAGCATCCGGGGTTGCGAGACCAAAATCATAGTGACGTCTCCAGTATCCATCACCAGTAACGATGAAATGGCGCTCCGCCTTCGACAGAAGAGCTTCGGGACTCCTGCCCCAGTCGACCATTGCAGCGGCGCTCTCATCCAGTGTTGGAAGCATATCCGCGAGCGCAACTGCCCTGCGAACAGGGTGATTGTTGGGATAGATACCATGAAAGCGCCACTCTGCCGGAGATACTACAGACGTTCTTTCGCTGTCAGTCAGCACACCGTCCGGCCCCCTCTGGC
>CAZKHH010000047.1:0-15672 GCA_964552485.1 uncultured Dehalococcoidales bacterium
GTGGTCGAAACGGGCCTGACACAGCCATACTCGGTGCTTTTCCACGACCTCAAACAGACCGAGGCAAGCGTGCGTGAGATATCGCTCCGGGACGACCTGACGGGGCTCCTAAACAGGAGAGGATTCTTTTCGCTCGCGGAGCAACAGATGCGCATCAGCCTGCGCACCGGGCATAACATGTTACTCTTCTACTTCGACCTTGACGCGATGAAGGCCATCAACGACTCCCTCGGACACAGGGAGGGCGATCGCGCACTGGCCGATGTCGCACAGATTCTCGGGGAGACGTTCAGAGAGTCAGACATAGTCGCCCGCTTCGGAGGCGACGAGTTCGTGGTGCTGGCAATAGAGACGGACGAGACGAGCGAAGCGATTCTTCGGGACAGGCTCGAGACACGTGTGTCCGATTTCAACGAGTCGGCGGGACGACCGTACAAGCTGCGACTGAGTATCGGAGTGGCGACCTATGATCCGCTCCGTACTGAGACAATTGATGAAGTTCTGTCCAGGGCAGACACACAGATGTACAGGCACAAGAAGGCGTAGGGTACGCAGCGATTCGGGAAAGGAGTATGACACGGGTGACCAACAATTCGTTTTCACATTGGACGTGTGTTGCGCTTGCGGCGCTCACACTCGCCATTACCGGCTGCAGCGCTGATAACACACAGGAGGAACCGATGACCTATAGCGAACCGCCCCCGATGACGATTGACCAGAAGAAAGACTATACGGCGACGATTGTGACGGACAAAGGTGAATTGAACGTCGAGCTATTTGCCGCCGATGCCCCTGTCACAGTGAACAACTTCGTCTTCCTCGCAAGAGAAGGGTTTTATGACAACACACCGATTCACAGGGTCGAGCCCGGCTTCGTCGTGCAGGCCGGGGATCCAACCGGCACCGGAAGAGGCGGGCCGGGCTACCGGTTCGAGGACGAGATAACAAGCCGGACGCACGTCACCGGCTCACTCTCCATGGCGAATGCCGGACCGAACACGAACGGCTCACAGTTCTTCATCACATTCGCCCCACAGCCTCACCTGGATGGTAAGCACACGGTCTTCGGGCAACTTACCGAGGGCATGGAGGTGATGCAGTCCATCAAGGTTGGCGACAAAATAGAGACGATCCAAATCAACGAAAGCTAGATGTCCAGCGAGCGTTCCGGGCCCGCGGTGCCTTCACTGCCGCGGGCACCGGCCTCGCCACTCACACGTCTCAGCACACGGAAGACCATCTCGACCGCATCCCGCACACTGCGGAGTTCCTCAACCGTCATTGCTTCAAGCAACGCCCGGCCCTGCTCAATGCCGGATTGCCACAACTTGTGTGCCAGCGCTTTCCCCTCCGGAGACAGACTGCACAGCACGACACGGCGGTCGGCCGCATCGCCTGTTCTTTCCACCAATCCATGATGCACAAGCCGATCGAGGACGCCTGACGCCACAGCCTGACTCGTACCAAGCGCCCACGCGACTTCGCTAACACGTGACACGCCATGCGAGTGCAGCCGGAGAAGCACCTTGAGCTGGGACATGGTCAACTCGAGTCTGAACCATTCTTCGGGCATAACCGGTCGAATCTTCAGCGACTCTGTTTCGCCTATATGAATAATCTCGTCGATAAGGCTTCGCCTCTCATCGTCATGCATCATCAGGTCTCCTCAGCCCGGGTGATTCCCGCAGCAACAAGACTACGTATCGATGTCTGCCGCATTCTCGTTCGCCAGATATCAAGCGGCACGAGCACTGCCGGCAGCAGGGTGAACGTGAGCATCAACAACAGCGCAAAAATCATTACCGTCACGGTACCAAACGTCTGCAACACGGGGAAGGACGAGAGCATCAACGCCCCGAAGCCTCCCATGGTAGTCGCGCCGGACGAGATGAGGGCCACTCCCACCCGTGACACTGCAACGCGCATGGACTCGTACGGATCATGACCCCTGTCGCGCTCTTCGTAATAGCGCGTCATGACGAGGAGGAAGTATTCGACTCCGAGGCCGATAATGAGGGCGCCCATCGTCGCTGATACCGACGTGTATGTCATTCCCATTAGATACATCATGCCCCCTGAGAGACCGGTGACGAGCACCACAGGCAGGATAGGCACAAGGGCTTTGAACCAATCGCGATACACGATGAGCAGCGCCACGAAGATAAACAAGAGGCCCGTGAAGGTCATCTCATACCTTCCAGTGGTCAACGCATCGAACACTCCCCCGTAGAGCACTTCTCCACCCGTCAGAGTCGCACTTGTGCCAGGAGGAGGGCTCATCCACTCGAGGTCATCACGAAGAGCGTCTATAAAGTCACGCGACGCCTCGGGTTTCATGCCCTCCGCAGTGACGGTCATCATTGCCAGCGAGGTACCCTCGACATACGGGTCGGTCATTTCACGGGGCAGCCGCTGCATCAACTGGCTCATCTCGGCACTGGTGCCCGGGATGCTTCCTCCATTAGCCGACATGACGACATCCGCAAGGCTCGTAGTCTGGCTGACCATCGAGTGTCTATCCTGCACGTACTCGCCGAATCCCTGCATCCACTCAACCACATCGGGCGCCGTCACATCATCGGACTGGAGGAGGACGTTTACGGACGTAGAAGATCCGAGTATGCTCTCGAGCTTGTTTGCCTGGATAACCATCGGCATGTCGGGCGGTGCGTAGTCCTCTTCATCCATCGAGACTCCCACCTGCTGGTCGTACGTGTACCCCAGAATGGTCAACAGCACGACAAGGGTTACGATGGGAAGAGCGTTATGAGAACAGAACAGAGCTACTTTGCCTAGTACACGTTCGACCGGAAGCTCGTGGCTCGTACCACGCCCGACCCGAACAGCGCGCTGAACGTCAATACGCGCTCCGCGGCGCCGGTATGTGAAGTACACGAGAGGGCACATGAAAATCAGTGCTGCGACGAAACACAGGACGATTCCAAGAAGGCTCAGTCCTCCGAAGTCCACCATCATCGGCACGGGTGAGCGGAACAACGCCGCAAACCCGAGTCCACCGCAGATGACGGCGAGTCCCACGGCAGGTCCGATGCTGCGTATGCCATCGATAACTGCGCGACCCACAGCCTTGCCCGTTCGCACCTCTTCATCAATGCGGTTGTGGAATTGGATGAAATAGTCGATTCCTATGCCTATGAGGAGCGGAAACACGGCCATCGACGCCATCGTCAGAGGGACATCGAGCAGCCCCGTCACGCCGAACGTCCACAGCGTACCCACTACTACTCCCAGGAGGGGCAATAGCGGTCGGCGAACGTGCCGGAAGACGATGCCGAGGACGAAGAACATGGCAATGACCGCAGCTACGAGCATGAACCCCAGGCTCTTGCCCATCTCCTTTTCCATCTCGACACTGAACTTGGCCTCACCCGTTGTTTCCGCATTGACGCCCGGAGGGAAACGTGACTCAGAGATGGCCTTGTCTACTTTGATGACCACCTTCTCAAGATCGGCTTCGGGCACGTGAGAAGCCAGCTCAACGAACATGAATGAATAGTGAGCGTCAGGTAGGAACGCCGATCGGACCGCTGGAGGCAGCCCTTCTACAATGGAGTCTATTTCTCCCTGATTGGCCGGCAGGTAGCCCATTCCATCACGCGATTCGATGACACTGCTGATGCTCGTTGCAAGGCTCCGAACTCCCGCGATGCGACTGTCGTTGACGAGGCTGTCGGCCAGGCGTTCCTCAGCGCGCAGAGTCTGAACATCTGTGACGTCCCCCGAAAGCATGACCATGAGCGAGCTGCGTGCTCCGAAATGCTCAGAGTACGTCAGGAATTCCTGGTAGACGCGTGCGTCCTCTGAGACGAAGGTGTCAAGCCCTGTCTGCATCTCGATGCGGCCCGCAAGCTGGAAGGCAGGCAGCACGGCAAGAGCCGATAACAATAGCAGCCACTTCCCACGACGGACGACGAAATGACCAATGCCCTCGAAAAGCCTCGACATCCCTACTCTTCTGCGTCCCCTTCATTCGCAGCAGCACTTCTGCGCACGCGGTACGCGCGCCAGCCGAATATTGCGGCTGCTCCACCGCCAACGATAAGAACGGCGATCAATAGAGCGGTCTCCAGAGGAAGAGCACTGCGCGGCATGACATCCAGGTAGGCTTTCATCACGTCTGACGTGTAAACATCGCCATTTCCATCCCGGTACTTGATCTCCACGTCGATGCCGTACGGCTTCACCGTGGCATCGTCGTCAGCCGAGATCTGGAATCTGGCTACCTTCAGTTCACCTGCCGCCATATCACCGATGAACGCTGAATCGTCGGTACTTGAGAAGGGGTCAACGGCGTTAATGCGGGCAACAGCATCGGTGATATCCGTCAGACTGGTATTCTTGATGGAAACACCCATTTCACGTTCGCCACCGGGCTCCATCGGACCATCAGTGACAACACTCACGATTTCGAATCCTACCTTCGGGGCTATATCAACTCCCGCGGTCACGGTTGTCGACTGGGCGCTGTCCCTCTTGTCCGTGTAGCTGATTCGGATGGTGAGAGGCGAACGTTTAGCGATGGCCTCCCTTGAAACGGCGACCTTGAACCGGGTGGTGACACGCTCCCCCTGCTGCACCGTTCCCAGGTAGCTCGCCCGGTCCACCGGAACGAAATTGCCGCCGGACAGGACCTCGGCAGTCACGTCGTACGCGGTCTCTCCATCGTTCCCCAGGACTACCGAGAGAGAGCCCGTCGCACCCGGACGCATCCCTTCGGCATCAGTGCGTACAGCAGAGAAGTAGCTGCCGCCTACGCGAACCTTCACAGGGATCGTCTCCGTGCGTTCCTCACGAGCAAAATGGAAATGCGGCTGATAGGTGGCCGGATTGTATGCATCCGGGTGTGGAGGAAGTGGCAGACTACTGGGAGGATTCAGCCAGTCCACATCCTGTGTGTACTCATATGAAACATGCAGTTTGAGCTCATACTCTCCCACGTCGGCATAGCGATAGACACGCACGTCGAAGCTGAGTGGCTGCTGAGTCACTACACTCCGGGCAAGCGTACCTACATAGGCCCGTGGTCCAACGACCTCGATTGCCGGGTTGGGAGATTCCAATTCGACGGTCAGATTTTGTGCCGTTGTACACGGATATGCCACCATCATTCCACCCATCAGATATCCGTACGCCAGGACCTGGTCATCAGCGCCGGTAACCCGGCCATCGAAGCTGCCGTTGTTCTGCAGCATCAATTGAAGCTGACCGGTCGTTCCGACGTTGAACTCGTCATCACCAACGACCATAGCCTGTATCTGAGGCGAACCATCGACAGCAGCCATGACCGGCTGAAGGGACAACGGAACAACCAGAATCGCAGCAAACGCGGCAAGCAGTATTCTCCTGGCGTAAGACATCATTCCTCCGGTACTACGTAGTCATCCACAAAAGAGACACAGCGTGAACCGGAATGGTAGCAACGATAGTTCTCCCGATGCAAAATGTTTATATCTAAGCAACTGTTTCCCTGTTTTGGGATTATTCTCCCGGCCCGGCCACGCGGTTTGACGGGTGCAGGAGCCCATGGTACCGTCCGCGTCAGTGGAAGAGCCCGCAGAGCGGGCCTGGAAGGAGGTTCACCTATGGCCATGCCGGAATTACTCGAGGGCAAGGCCCAGACCGTTCTGGGGATAGTGGAGGGCGCCGACCTCGGCATCACGCTTGCGCACGAGCACGTGCTGATGGACGGGAGCGCGCTCTACGCCGAGCCTGCAGCCTCATCCGAAAAAGGAAGGGCGTTCAGACCGGTCGACTGGGATGTCCTGAGCTGGCTGCGTTATCACCCGTTCGAGAACGTTGATAACCTCCGCCTGCTGGATGAGGAACTGATGACGCGTGAGATCTCTCTTTTCGCGGCTGCGGGAGGGCGCACAATAGTCGACCAGGGCAATATCGGCCTCGGGCGCGATCCCGACGCACTCGCACGTATCTCGCGTGTGACCGGGCTTAATATCATCATGGGCTCGGGCTACTACACGGTGAATTCGCTCAAGCCTGATGTGCTCTCCAAGTCAGTAGATGAAATCGCCGACGAAATTGTGCGGGACATCACTGAGGGCGTAGGGCTCGCCAGGATACCAGCCGGACTTATCGGCGAGATAGGCACATCCTGGCCAATGCACGACTTCGAAAAGAAGTCGCTTCTTGCCGCGGTGAAAGCACAGAAAACCACGGGTGCACCTCTGAATGTGCATCCCGGCAGGCATCCTGAAGGTCCGATGGCGGCGGCCAGAATCCTCGACGATGCCGGCGCAGACATGACACGCGTGGCATTCAGTCATATCGACGGTCGAGTCCGTACACGAGAAGGCAGGCTCGAGCTTGCGAAACTTGGTTGCTACCTTGAGTACGACCTCTTCGGATATGAGGGCCACTTCCCTTCGTTCCCTGGCACCGACCCCATCGACCTCCCGAACGACACGACGCGCATCTATGAAGTACGCGACCTTATGGAAGCCGGTTACCTCGACCAGGTGCTTTTCTCACATGATATCGTCTGCAAGACGAAGCTCGTAGCATATGGCGGCTGGGGCTATGCGCACATCTCGAACTATGTGGTTCCGATGATGCTGAAGCGTGGTATCAGCCAGGACGTCATCGATACGATCATGGTCGTCAACCCTGCTCGCTTCTACACGTTCGTGTAGTGCCCCGGGCGGGTGGCCCGCATAACCGGCCACCCGCCCCGACCAGCACAATCCTCCTCGCACATCCTGACACATCGCGCGAACACACGTTTCTATATGCAAGCGGGTGCGCTCGTTGATCTTTCATCGTAACCGCCCGTGTGTATACTTGGGAGGCAGCGTGATGCATCCGGATCCCGTGGTATGCAGCGAGAACCAGCCAGAGAGCGCACAGGATATCCTGACAACGAAGCGCGGCTTGCCGCGCTCTTCGACTCCTGCTATCCGCGTATCGCGCGCTACGCCTATTCGCGCACGGGCAACGCTACTGAAGCGGAGGATATCGCCTCGGAAGTCTTCGTGCGGGCGTTCGAATCGCTCGACCGCTACCGTGACAAGGGCGCACCCATGGAAGCATGGCTATTCAGTATTGCCCGCAATCTCATCATCGACCGCTACCGGAAATCAGGCAAGCTTGATCGGGTCCACGACGATGAGACAATCGAGCTGCCAGGCAGCGACGATACCGCGGGGCGAGCCGAGCGCCACTTACTCATGCGCGACGTACGGTCGGCGCTGCACCAGCTCACCGCCGAGCAGCGGGAAGTGGTCACGCTACGATTCTTTGGCGGCCTCAATTCCAAAGAGGTTGCTCTTGTCATGAATAAGGGCCATGGTGCAGTACGTGAAATGCAGCGCGCAGCGCTTGAAAAGCTCAGAGGGGTGCTTGGCACAGGCAAATCATGAACGATCACGATTTCGACATAGCACTGGATGAATGCCTCGACCGGGTCATGGCCGGAGAGCCTGTCGAGACCTGTCTTTCGCGGCATCCGGAATTGGCCTCACAGTTGCGGCCACTGCTCGCCGCCTGCCTGGCTTCGCGCGAACCGGCTGAGGGGATTCCGTCGATTGCAGGGACACAACAAGCCCGTGCAGCCATGGAGCACGCGCGTGCACTTCGTTCGGCGCACTCACGGGGCGCCCCGAACGCTCTTACGCGTTTTTTCACGCGCCCCCTTGTGTTTGCCGGTGCCGCGTCGATCACCGCCATTGCCCTGACAGCATTTCTACTCGTGCCACTACTTAGCAATGGCTCGGCAGTCCCGTCTATTCCTTCGGATATCGAGCCGGACGGAGAGAGTCCAATCACGGCACCCGACGACGAGGATGCTCCCCCGACCGAAGACACGGAGACTCTGCCCGACATCGTGAGCCCCACGCCGGATTCGGACGGAAATTTCGCGTTCTTCATCAGCGACCAGCCGAATGACATAGCGGATTTTGAGAGTCTTTACGTGACTATCGCATCGGTACGGCTCAAGCCGCAGACCGAAGGACCATGGATTGAGCTTACCCCTGAACTGGATACTGTCGACCTCACCCAACTACAGGGCGACCGCGCAACAGAGATATGGCGTGGTGACCTCGCCGCCGGCGACTACGTGTCTGTGCACCTTTCCGTGAGTTCCACGGAGGGAATCCTTGCATCAACCGGCGAAACGGTCGAGGTCATGCTTCCTTCAGACACGCTCCGAATCACCTCACCTTTCACCGTGGAAGAATCAGATCAGCCCGTCGAATTCATCTTCGATATCACGGTCCACCGCGCAGGAGGGCCAACGACACACCCCCGATACATCCTCCTGCCGCAGGCTGGCGAAAGCGGAGCGGGCCGGGCATTCGTTCCAGTGGACGCGGCAGACCACGCACACAAGGGTCTGTCAGAGTCGGAGCGTGCAGGCAACGACACGCCGGCCGAGGAAGCCATTCCACCGGACAGCAGCACACCTGTCATTCCGCCATCGGCAAAGCAGGGGAAACACTCGAGCATACCGCCTGACTCTTCTCCACCCAACCCGGTGCCCGATGATGACAGCGATCAACCGGAATCTGTCAGCGGGATCGCAGAGACGTAACCTATATCCCGGTTCTTCAGGCCCGGCATCACTCTGCTGGTGTCCATGCAGGGTGCCAACAGGGCAAGTAGCCCGCCAGCAGGTCGCCTGCTCATTCACGGCATTCGCATTGACCCGCACTTGCGTCATACCATAGATTGGGCATTAGAATGGAGGTGAAGCACCATGAACCCCATCTCGGCAACTGCCCGGACAGCCAGCAGCGAATTGAAAGCGCGCAGCGCCGACCTCAGTGAAGAGATCGTAACGCGTCAGTATGCAATGCAGCCCGAGCTGTGGAAACCCTACGGTGAGCGGGGCAGGCAGATATCCATTCGCGACATGGGGTATCACATCGGCTACCTTGCCGATGCCACACTTGTGCAGGAACCGGCGCTGTTCATGGATTACATCGCGTGGGTCAAGGTCCTCTTCCATCACATCGGATTGCCGCAAGAGGGACTCGGCGTCACACTGGAATGCACCCGGGAGGTTATATCGGAGAGGCTCAGCCAGGAATTGACGTCGGTGATATCGCCCCAGCTCGATGCCGCCGTCGAGTATCTGCCAGACGCGCCTGAGACAGTCGAGTCGTTCATAGACAAGGACCTTCACTACGGCGAGACTGCGGAAAGATACCTTTCCGCACTGCTTGCCGGTTCACAGCGTGAAGCAAGCCGCCTCGTTGAGGCCGAGATCGCAGATGGCGCCACTGTTGCTGACATGTACATGCATGTCTTCCAGCCGTGCCAATGGGAGATTGGCAGGTTATGGCAGACAGCGCAGATCAGCGTGGCCGATGAACACTACTGTACAGCAGCGACTCAGATGATAATGTCCCAACTGTACCGGTACATCTTCAGTGGCGCCAGGAATGGTCTCTCGATGATCTCCACGTGTGTCGGCAATGAAATGCATGAGCTTGGCGCCCGCATGGTGGCGGACGTATTCGAGATGAACGGCTGGCAGACCACCTATCTCGGAGCAAACGTGCCCACGCGTGACATCATCGGAGCCGTAGAGAAGCAGTCGGCCGACGTGCTCGCCGTATCAGCAACCCTCGTATCACACATCGATGAACTGACCGATCTTATCGCGCAGACACGGGATTGCAGCAAGGCCGGGGAGGTCAAAATCCTGGTCGGCGGATATCCGTTCAGAGTGGCGCTCGGACTTCACACAACGGTGGGCGCCGACGGAAGCGGGCTCGACGCGCAGGACGCCGTGGAGACAGCACGTAGCATCATGCAGACAAGTTGAGTATACTCCGTTTCATGGCCATGAACGCGGACGAAGCTCCACAGCACGACATTTACGCCGAGCTTTCGCGTCTAAACAACGAACTCGTGAACGTCCAGCGTCAACTGGAGCAGAGAAACGCTGACCTCGAGCGGCTCGCATATCACGACACGGTCACTGGTTTGTTCAACAGGCGTTCAATCCTGGAGAAACTGAATGAATGGCTACTCCACGAGCAGCGCTACAAAGGAAGACTCGCGGTGGCAATGCTCGACATCGACCACTTCAAACAGGTCAATGACATCTACGGTCATCGCATCGGTGACCGGGTTCTTTCAGACATCGCCGCAGTAATGAGTCGGAGCATCAGGCAGACCGATTTCGTCGGCCGGTACGGTGGAGAAGAGTTCCTCATCATTCTTCCGCGCACCGATATCGCGGGGGCCACGAAGATGGGGGAACGAATAAGGGCCGCAGTGGAGGGAACCCCGATGCACGGGGCCAACGGCACGAACTTCGCGGTCACCGTGAGCCTCGGGGTAGCCGAGTGCTGCGACGGCGATGACGAAGACCTGCTTGTCGGCCGCGCCGATGCGGCGCTCTACAAGGCGAAAGACCTGGGCCGTAACCGGGTCGAAGTCTCACCCTGTGCAGAGAATCAACCCCGAGAACCTCAGGGTTGAAAAGGACCAGCCCTACTGCGACCTGCGCGACTCCAGGATGAACTCGGCGGCTTTGCGCGCCGCCTTGCCAACCACTCCCGCGCACAGCTCATAGCCGCCAGCTTCCTCGAACTTGCGGGCCTCATCAGGATCGCTTGTATCGAAGAAGCGGCCAAGACCGGCCTCGCGGATGTCATAACAGCGCGCATGCCCGATTTCCTGCTCGAACCAGCGGTAGAACTTCTTCGCCACAGCCGTGACGGGCTTCCGTTGCCCCGGATTCGCAGTGCGCGCATCATATGTGACCATACCGAGCCCTATCGCCATCACACCGCCGACCAGTGCGCCGCATTGATTGCGCGTACCGGCGATACCGCCGCTCAGCGGAATCGCGGTCTTGAGCGCCACCTCAAGGCATGCCTCTTCGGCCAGGTTCAGGTTCCTCGCTACCGCGAACAGTGTGCAGCGAGCGCAGGCGTGCAGTTCGGTTTCCAGTTGCGCAGCATCGGCGGCAATCCGGTCCAGCAACTCCGTTTCGTGTGCCTCAACGGCCATGACGAGGCCTCCTTCTGAAAGCTAGTGTGCCCCGGCAGGCGGGACCTGCGCCATTCTACCAGCATCCGCCGCGCCATGTATTCCTTGCGGCGAGTTCTCCTCGTCACGCTACCTGATAGACCCATACCTGGTGGGCCACCTCGGGCTCGCCCTTCGGCATTATCTTGACCTCGTCAGAGACCTCAACCAGCTTCCACAACCCGGCCTGCTCGAGCTCAGTCTGCTTCTCTTTGAACCCATTCTTCTCGTACACATCCGGCCTCAGGCTGAACACAATGTGGCCGCCGGATTTCGTTATCCGGATGAGCTCGTCGAGGGACGACGCAGGCGCGTGTCCCAGGGTGAGCACTCCGACGCTTATGATGCCATCGAATTCGCCATTGGCATATGCGAGTGTCTCTCCCAGTGTCATTCTATCCAGTTCCCGGTACACGCCCTTCTTCCTCGCCTCGTCCAGCATGCCGTCGGAGATATCAAGTCCATTGATGTCGAAGTATCCCTTCATGGAGAGCTCCACGCCGACAAGTCCGGTCCCGGCGCCAGCGTCAAGTACATGGGCATTCAGGGGTACGTATTTTGAAAAGTACTCGACAGCCAGAGACGGACCCAGGTATCCGAAATCACTGTCCAGGTCCCTGTCGTACTCGCTAGCCCACTGGTCATATCGTCGCGCAAGCTCTTGCGGGTCAGAGGCACTATACACCCACTGCACACGGTTCTGTTCCTGCTGGTTTTCCATCTTCTCCTCCTCGGTGTGTCTGCGCCAGTCACACATGTATGGTTTGTCGTCGGCCCGGTGATGAATCGGCACGGTGGCAGGCGAAGGCCGCGCCGCTTCTGGATCCGCGGCGCCTGATGTGACGCTAGCAGAGTGCATTCCGATGGTCAAGGTTCCCCTTCTACAAGACATGGCGCTGTGATAGAGTGCCGACATGCCAGTTCAACGAACCCCGGGCTGAAGGAGGAATACATGATTACAGCTATCCAGCACATCAGCTACACGGTGAGTGACATCAGCAAGGCTGTGGAGTTCTTCGTGGAAAAACTAGGACTTCAGGCCACTCCTACACGAGAGGTATCAGGCGAGCGGGTCGAGAGGATAATCGGCTTCAAGGACCTGCACATGAAGATATCCAACATCATCACTCCGGACAACGGCAACATCGAACTCATCGAGTACGTCAAACCGAAAGGCACAATGCTGGAACTGGCAACCTGCAACACCGGCGTCGCCCACCTCGCGTTTACGGTCGACGACGTGGAGAAGACCTACCAGGACCTGGTGGCCAAAGGCGTCAAGTTCATATCCCCTCCACAGTGGGCCGGCGCGGGAGCTCTCAAGGGCTGGGGAATCTGCTATTTCCGCGGTCCTGACGGCATTACTATGGAGCTGATGGAAGCGCCCAAGGGTGTGAAGCTACATCCGGCAACGGGCTCTCCTGTCGAGGCCTAGCCCCCTCTCATAAAACGCGCACGTGGCGTTGAGCGCGATGCTCCAGGGTCGCCACACAGCATCATGACGGCATCGGTTGGCGATCCAACGCCGTCACGCGCAGAGAACCCTCTTCTGTCTAGTACTCAGGTATGGGCCGGTCAATGAGCTCCCTGTGTGCTGACACCTCTGCCATATAGTCCTGCATCGTTGCGTCCAGATCGTACGCAGGCTTGTAGTCGAAATCGCGCCGTGCCGGCTCGAGGTCCATGATCCTGTTAAGGCTGAGTGAGCGCACCTTCTGCATCATCTCTTCATTCACTCTGAAGGACAGATCGGCATCGGGCACATACCTTTTCGCCACATCGACCAGCTGCCGTGCGGTGACTGTATAGCTCATGCTGTTGTAGATACGGCGAGTGAGACGTGATTCGTCAGCATCGCGCAGGTCGATAAGCGCCTTCGCTGCATCCTTCACGTAGATGCTGGCCACCTCCACATCGGGCTCGACGAACACCTTGAACGGCCTGCCCAGTGCTGCCTGCTGCATGGTCCAGACAACGAACATACCCGGCGTCGTTCCGGTCCTGCCCGGACCGTTAACGATGCAGTAACGAACGGCGCGGAAATTCACGCCATAATGCTGCCAGTAGGCTTCTCCCAGTCGCTCAGCACACACCTTCGTAGTTCCGTAGAACGTGTTCGGCTTCTGCTGATAGTCATCGGGGATGAACTGGTCGCCGTCAGAGTAGGTCGACTGAGTGCTTGCAGCGATGAAGTTGGGCACTTCGAAAAGTCGCGCGGCTTCGAGGAAATTGTACGTTCCGACCACATTCGCGCCGAAGCAGAACGAAGGGTCCCACTCAGACCTTGGAGGTATGAGCGCTCCGACGTGGTAGATAGTGTCGATGTTGTTCTCGCGCACGGCTTCGGTCACGTGGACGAAGTTCTCGAAATCGCCCTGCTTCACCTTGAAACTGTGCCTTATGTCATCGAGGAAGGGCGAGCTGTCACTGCGGTCGAACACGGTAACAGCATCGCCGCGCTCCACGAGCATTCTCACCAGGAATCTGCCGACGAAACCGAATCCACCCGTTACAAGGCTATTGGCCATCTATACTGTCTCTCCTTCTCTACGCCGTGTGTAAATGAGTGCTCCAAAAGGCGCACTGTACATGAGTTGATCCTGGCGACGTCAATAGTCGCATGGGAGCGTCTGCTGAAGCACGCATACGGCACCGGTCGTCATATTGACAGACACGCCCCGGCGAACCTAAAGTTCACAATATCGGGCGGTCGAGTGCCCGGCGCGGCCTCCAGGGTCGTGCATGTCCGCAGGACAGGGAACCGCAGTATACGCTAATCGGGGGTGGAAAAATGGCAGTTGAATCGTTCTCGGAAGAAGAGTTGACGCCCGTCCAGGGACCGAACATCCAGGAGACCATAGAGCGGAATATCGCGATGGAGCTCGTCCGGGTCACCGAAGCGGCCGCGCTCTCGGCGGCACGCCATATGGGACGGGGCGACAAGAACCTGGTTGACCAGGAGGCCGTCACGGCGATGCGCTACGTACTCGGCAGCGTCGCCATGGACGGCATCGTCGTCATCGGAGAAGGAGAGAAGGACGAGGCTCCGATGCTGTACATAGGTGAGAAAATAGGCGACGGCTCAGCTCCACATGTCGATATAGCCGTCGACCCGATAGATGGAACAAATCTCACTGCGAAGGGCCTCCCCGGCGCGATATCGGCCGTCGCGCTTTCCGAGCGAGGGACGATGCATTGTCCCAGTCAGTTCTACTACATGGACAAGATAGTCACCGGTCCCGAGGCGAAGGACTTCATCGACATCAACGCTCCCGTCTCCATGAACCTCAAGGCCATTGCGGCCGCCAAGCGAAGGAAGCTGTCCGAGATCACGGTTGTGGTCCTTGACAGACCGCGCCACGAGAAGCTGCTGGGCGAGATACGTGCGACAGGCGCCCGCGTGAAGCTGATAAGCGACGGCGACGTGGCGGCAGCAATCGAGGCAACGCTGAGCGACCGCGAGGTTGACGCCCTTATGGGCATAGGAGGAACACCCGAGGCCGTGCTCTCCGCGGCGGCAATCCGCTGCCTCGACGGCGAGATACAGTGCAAGGCCTGGCCGCGCAACGCTGAGGAGCGCAATACCGCCGAGGAGGCGGGGCTCAACGTAGACAAGGTCTATTGCACGGAAGATCTGGTCGGAGGCAAGGAGATATTCTTCGCTGCAACCGGCGTGAGTAGCGGAGTGCTTCTGAAGGGCGTACGCTACTTCCCGGGTGGTGCGGATACGAATTCGGTCGCGATGCGGAACAAGTCCGGCACGGTCCGCTGGATACATGCGTGCCACAACTTCAAACGGCTGGACAAGCTCAGCGACATCGATTATCACTGAGCCGATATGGCACGTGCCACTTCAAGGGCGGGCTGCACAGTCCGCCCTTCTTGCGATACGAAGAAGCCGGGAAGATAGAGGCGCGCCACTGCGCCGGCCCGCGTACCGCAGTTCACCAGTCTTCATGCTTTCTCTCCGATGACGAGATGTTCCAGCCCCAACGGATGTTCGAACCACGTCAATCTCTGCAGCGGCACGAGTATACGCGGGGTGAGGAATGGTGACATGAAGCCCCATGTACGATTCCTCAGCACACGAAGGTCGGCGAGTTGGAACAATCGACGCAGTTGACGAGCGGTGAAATAGGGATCGGCCGCGTCCTCCGCGCCGATGGCAAGGAAGTAGCGGTTCACAGGGTTCCAACGGTTGAGGTCGGCAATCACCACATACCTGCTCGTGACCCGGACCATCTCGGCCAGTGCACATGTCTGGTCGGCAATGTGATGCAGGACGTGGTGTGCGATCACGAGGTCGAAACTCCCATCTGCGAAAGGGATATGCCGCCCATCTGCCTGCGAGACATCGCGCACCGGATTCAGCCTCAGGTCGTCGCCGGACACGTCGCTGCCATGCACCCGGCACCGCCCGGCCAGGTGAGATGTGAATATCCCGTAGCCGCAACCGATTTCGAGCACCTTGGTATCCGGCGTCAGGGGCACATCGCGCGCGATGAGGTCGATGCAGTGTTCCGCATCGGCAGCCAGTGCGGCATGCCACGGCGGGTACGCTGTCCAGTAATCGTGAGTGGATTCAGTCACAGGCACACACTAGGAGCCTGTCCGAGTAATAGCTTCAGACACGTATGGAAGGTATAATCGGGG
>CAZKHH010000048.1:0-15049 GCA_964552485.1 uncultured Dehalococcoidales bacterium
CAAGCACACCCTCATGGGTTGCTCGCATTTCTTTGAGTGCGTCAACTACAGCACCACCTGGATTCACGGTGGCTTCGAATCGGCCGCCGCTCATCTCATTGAGCATGTCGGCGAATTGTTGACCAACGTCGAACATCACGATGCCTGTTGGATAAGGCGTCTGCATTCTGAGCCTTATCGGCTCTTCTTCCGGCTGGGACGGGGCACCGTTATCGTCTCCGTTCCCATCTCCGTCCCCATCGTCCGGCACCTCGCCGTTTCCGTTCTCGTCCGGTGGGGCTGCTTCAGGCGCACAGCCTGCAACCACGAGGACCGTGACTGCCATCACTGCGAGCAGAAGCGTGAGTAGTCGTTTCCCTTTCACGATTCACCTCCAACTATATTTGTACAACTTGTGAGAATATGCACGTACACGAGTATCATAGGCGGCACACAGTGCAGACGTCAAGGATTTTGACCCGGTTGTCTCGATTTCTTCGTGGAGACATTGACGTATGTAAGCACATGAGCATGTCGGTGCTCATGCGGCCTGTCTTTCGGGTCGAAGGCGCTCGACAATCTCACCCCACTCCTTCTTTTCCCACGTCACCAGGAGAGGTCCCGCGATGAACATGGAACTGTATGTTCCGATAAGGAGTCCCAGGAATAACACAAGGATGAAGTAATGGATGGTGGCGCCTCCGAACAGCAGCAGCGCAAGTATGACACACAGTGTTGTCAGGGTCGTGTTGACCGTCCGGACGACGGTCTCGACCAGGCTCGCGTTTACCGTGATATGCAGATCTGCACTGAGCCCTTTCGCACGATTCTCCCGTATGCGGTCGAACACAACCACCGTGTTGTTTATCGAATAACCGACGATGGTGAGCAGACCGGTAATGAACAACGCGTCTATCTCAACGCCGCTGAATCTGCCCAGGATCGCGAATACGCCTGCGACAATGAGTATGTTGTGTACGAGTGCCACGATGGCGCACGCACCCCACTTGAAGGGACTCGGCATGCGCCTGAAGGCCCACGCGATGTAGAGAAGCATGGCAACTGATGCAATCAGGACCGCAAGTCCGGCGTTCTCCGCTGTCTCGGTTGCGACGGCAGGCGAGACCGTGTTGTAATCGAGCACGGTAACCTCAGAACCCAGTGTGGTCTGGAGTGTCTCGATAAGAGTTTCGCGCTGGTCAACGTCGAGCTGGCTGAGTCGAACGAGGTAGTCATCCTCGCTTCGCTGTATGCTTGCCTCCGGATGTCCCGTCTCCCATATCGTCTCGCGCAGATCGGTCTGTTCTATCTGGGGTTCGAAGTGAAGCGTCATCGACGTGCCGCCGGTAAAGTCGATTCCGGGACGAAGTCCGAATCCAGCCAGTGCAATTATGGCTATCACCAGTGCACAGGCAGAGCCCAGGAAGAACCAGTGTCTTTTTCCAACGAAGTCCATCATGATTTCACTCCGTACGAACCCAGATCGGTGACTATTCTCTTTGACACGACGATACGCAGGAACGTTCGCGTAATGACGATTGCAGTGAACATGCTCATCGCCACGCCGATGAAGAGGGTAAGCGCGAATCCTCGCACCATGAACGCCCCGAATGTGCCTCCGAGCCAGAACAGTATCAGACACGCGATGAACGTCGTGATGTTGCTGTCACGGATGGCCGACCATGCCCTCTGGAAGCCGATTTCCACTGCCGGCCCGAGTGCGCGCCCGGCACGCAGTTCATCCTTCATTCTCTCGAATATGAGTACGTTGGCGTCGACTGCCATGCCCAGCGACAGGATGAACGCCGCCATGCCGGGCAGGGTAAGCGTCAACTGCGCTGAGAAGACATCGAATATCGCCAGCAGGAGCAGGCCATAGATGCCGAGGCTGAGGCATGCGACGACGCCGGGAATCCTGTAGTACACAACCATGAAAACAATGAGCAGGAGAAGGCCAACTCCCATCGCTATCAGGCTCTTGCGTATCGAGTCGGCTCCGAGCGTTGCGTCGACATCACGCTCATCGATAAGCTCGAGCGGCACATCGAGCGCACCGGAATTGAGCTTGTTGACGAGGTCTCTCGCCTCCTCAACGGTGAATTGTCCCTCAATCTGTCCCCGGTTCGAGATGACTGCGTTGACGACGGGGGCGGATATAACGGTTTCATCTATCGTTATCGCAAGTGGTTTCTGCAGATTCCTTTGGGTTATCTGTTGAAAGAGATGAGCTCCCTCGCTGTTCCATTCGAATACGACGATAGGGGTTCCGTATTGATCGAAGTCCTGCGAAGCGCTCGTCAGGTACTGACCCGTCAGTTCCCGCTCTTCCCCGTCGCTGCCTTCGGCGGTCGCGGGCTCTTCCTCGAATACGTAGTTGCCTTCATCGTCGGTGACCGGGTTTCCGGCCTCATCGACTTTCAATTCTCTGAAATAGAGCAGCCCCGTGTCGCCGATGAGGCGAATAGCCCGTGTGATGTCTTTGACGCCCGGAAGCTGGACCAGGATGCGGTCGGCGCCCTGCTTCTGTATGGTGGGCTGGGATGCTCCAAATTCGTCAACCCTGCGCTGTATCTTCTCGATAGCAGAGGCCATGGCCTGATCGTCAGTCACGGAAGGGTCCTTCTTTGACAAGTCGGCCCGGTAGAGCAGTTGGCTCCCGCCGCGCAGGTCCAGCCCCAGGCGAAGGCCGTCTTCGCCGAGCAGGTCCGACTGCACAGGCATTATGGCCGATAACGACATGCCGCACAGGATTATGATGAATCCAAGGAGAGCGATTTCTCTTCTCTTCACTTCGCAGTCCTCACAGTCTTGAGTTCCTGTTCGTAGATTTCTCTTGCGAGATGGAGTGCTTCCTCACGTGTGGTTGCCTCGCCGGAGACCTGGGCCTCGATGACAGCATCAAGGATGCGACCCACAGTCGGTCCCGGCTGGATGTTCAGCAGGTCCATGATTGCATTTCCATCAATAAGCCGTGATGGCTTCACAGTCTCTTCCTGGCGGGAGTGCTCTTCAATGATGAAACTGGTCAGGTCGCATACGGCGGCCCATTCGCTCATCGTATAGAGCGGGCCCCGGCACGCAAGGTAGTCGGCGAGTGCCAGGTAGAGTACGCCGAATCCCGCCTCACCTGTGTCGCGGAAGAACCGGTATACAGCTCTGCTTGAGGGCAGGCCTTCGGTGGAAATCTGGGCCGGACGCAAATGGTCGCGCACCAGCGCATGTATATATGCAGTTTCATGCTGGCTGAAACGGAGTCTTCGCACTAACTGTCGGCTCAACTGGCCGCCTTCCTTCGTGTGTCCGAGGAAACGCGCGCGCCCGGTCTCGGTCAGCGTCTTGGTCTGTGGCTTGGCTACGTCATGAAGCAGGCATGCGAGCTTGATGAGGGTCGCATTGCTGGCCTCAGGAGATACTGCATCATCAAGGTAAGACAGGAACTCGGGCTGAGACGGCAGGCAGGCGTGTAGCTCTTCGTTGCCGTACGCCCAGTCACCCAGTTTGGCGATGAATTCGAACGCGCCGACGGTCTGTATGGAGTGCTCCAGCACATCCCAGAAGTGCGACGTGGGCTGCTCGATGTCCCTGCATGCTTCCATCTCCGGTAACAACGCACCGAGCAGTCCAAGGCGGTCCATTTGTCTGAGACTCCCGGCCGCACCGTCAAGTGAGAGCAGCTTCAGCAGCTCTTCACGTGACCGCTCACCCGATACTTCTGCTATCCGTACGGCTGACGTGCGTATGAGTTCCTCAGTGGTCCGCTCAAGCTTGAGGTCGAATTCCGCCGCAAGCCGCACTGCTCTTAACAGGCGACCGGGGTCATCTTCGAACGCGCGCTGGTGTACTACTCTCAAGAGCCTCGCTTCGAGGTCAGGCAGGCCACCATAGGGATCGATAAGATGGTCTCTGATGGTCGCTGCTTTCCTTTCCGGCTGCTCCAGTGAATCCGCTATCTTACCCCCGGGTACTGCCATCGCGTTGATTGTGAAATCCCGGCGCGAGAGGTCATCGCGGACGTCTTCTTCGAAGCCGACGAAGTCGAGTGTCCGAACAGATGCTGCCGGTCCACCTTGTTCATGTTCGTCGCAGGCGGGCAGGACGACGCGGGCTATTCTTCTCTCTTCCTTCAGTGCCACGTACGAGCCCCCAAGCATGGCAGCTACCTCTCGTGCGACGCGCAGAGCGTCCCCCTGCACTGCGACGTCGATGTCAACGGAGACCCTTCCGAGAGCGCTATCGCGCACGAAGCCTCCGACCACGAAGGCGGGATGTGCAGGGGTGTCGGAAAGCCTGAGGGCGCTCGCGAGCAAGGCAGTCGAGTAGGTGCACGGTGATAGGGGCATAGACGCGGATTATAGTCTCACGCGACACCTCTTGTAAAGCAATCGTAGCTATGCGTGACGCGTTGACGCACGGCTGATGATGTCGAGCGCCCGTGCGGCGCGGCCGATCGTCGGGAAGACAGGCACATCCGCTGAGGCCATAATGCGGCGGGCGGCCTCCCGTTTTTGTTCGGCAGCTCCATGCGGCAGTATGAGCATCAGTGGTGTTCCGCACTCCCAGGAAGCTGTGCGAGGAACCACCCTATCTCCATACCGTGGTGAGAACCGCCCACGGCTGGCAGGCCGAGTACCCGCCACCTGCTTTCGACGTATTTGCTGACGCAGTAACTACGGCTATGGAGCGCGGGTATGATTTGGGCGTCAAGTTCATTGGCGCCTGCGTCCATTATGATAGCCTTGCACGTCTATTCTCGAGTGGTGCGCAGACCTGTTCCCCGGCATTGCATGCGCGACGTCGCATTGACATCCCGCATCGTCTCAGAGAATATGTGCGAACCATGAATCTTGCCTTCGGAGTTGTGTAATCGTGAATGCACGTCAAAAGATGAGGTTGTTCCTTGAGCCGCAGTCCATATCGGCGATAGGTGTGTCAAGGCGCACTGGCCCCGGTGAATACAATCTGCTGGCAAACCTTGTCTCGTACGGCTATGCAGGCCGCCTCTATCCTGTCAATCCTAATGCGACCGAGATACTGGGACTCGCTGCGTACCCGGACGTTCATACGGTGCCGGAGACAACCGACCTCGCGCTTATCAGTCTGCCCCGTGACCTCGTGCTGAGAACTGTCGAGCAGTGCATTGCCCGGGGTATCAAAGCCATTGTCATTATCACGCAGGGGTTTGCGGATGCAGACGACGAGAAAGGTGCGCGGATGCAGGCCGAACTGGTTCGGATGATTCAAAGGTCGGATGTGCGTATCCTTGGCCCGAATACCTTTGGAGTCGCCAACGCCCGGCTGAAGCTCAGTTCCTCCTATATACCGGTGCCGATGGATGTGAATGGGGTCGGTACCGTGTCACAGACCGGCGGGACATTCATCGGCTTAAACGACATAAGTCTCATTGGCAAGGCCATCGATGTCGGAGATATGTGCGACGTGGATATCGTCGACGCCCTTGAGTACTACGAACATGACAGCGAAACCCGGGTCATCGCCCTGCACATCGAGGGCATGCCGGATGCGCGCCGGTTTCTTCACACGATAGAGCGCGTAGCGAGGACGAAACCCGTTGTGACGCTCAAGACGGGCCGGTCTGAGCGTGTTGCGGAAGCCGTGCAGTCTCACACCGGGGCTTTGACTGGCAGGGATGAATTGTGGGACATCGCCCTGCGGAGGGCCGGAGCAACGCGTGTGGCGGACATAGAAGAGATGTCGGACGCACTGAGGGCGTTCCTCACGTTGAGCCCGCCGCGAGGCAACGGTGTGGGTATCACCACGTATACCGGAGGATTCGGCATTATCGCTGCGGATGCGTGCGCACGAAGTGGTATGGACCTGGTGAAATTCTCATCCGGGACGATGGATGAGCTTCGACAGCTTCAGCCGGAGTGGCTGGGTGTCGGCAATCCTGTAGACATATGGCCGGGCGTGTCTATCATGGGCCACACTCGCAAGGCGATGGAGACTGCTGCCTTAAGGCTTGTGATGGACGACCCCAATGTGCATGCGGCCATGGCCGTCATTGGAGCATTCGATGCGCACATGGGCGAGGAGTACCGTGAGATGATTGACGAGATGGCGCGTAACCATCCCGACAAGCCCTTCGTCTACTTCATGTACGGGCCGCAGTACGAGAGCGTCAGGAATACTGTGGAATCCAGCGGCACAACGCTCGCATTCCCCACGCCGGACCGGGCGTTCAAGACGCTGATGCACCTGAAGCGCCGGGCTGACTTCCTTTCTCGGGATTCCGGTGCCGCCGGCCGGGCCTAACCGCCCCGGGCGCGCACCATCCTGCACATAGTGGATGCCAGTTTGATCGCCTCAATCATGCTTGTCGGATCTGCCGTGCCCTTTCCTGCTTTCCCGAACACCGTCCCGTGGTCCACGGATGTTCGGATGATGGGTAGGCCGAGTGTCACGTTCACACCCTTCTCAAATCCGACCATTTTGATGGGGATATGCCCCTGGTCGTGGTACATAGCGATTACGAGGTCAAACTCGCCCCGGAAGGCTCGGAGGAATGCGGTATCCGGCGGCAGCGGGCCTCGCACGTCGAATCCCTTATCCTTCGCCTCTTCGATCGCCGGTATGATGTGCTTCACCTCTTCGTCGCCGAATAGGCCACCCTCACCCGAGTGTGGGTTGAGTCCGGGAACCACCACTCGCGGATTCTCGATTCCCATGTTGCGAGCGGCTTCGACTCCAAGCTCCATGACTCTAAGAATGCGCTCCCGGGTAACGAGATCACACGATTCGCGCAATGAGACGTGAGTAGAGACATGCGCGATACGCAAATTGTCGGCCGCCAGCATCATCACCGCGTCACTCACGCCGGAGAGATGCGCCAGGATCTGGGTGTGCCCGGGGAAATGGTAACCGGCCTGATTAAGGGCGTCCTTGTTCAATGGAGCAGTGACGACCGCTTCTGCCTCTCCTGCGAGCGTCATCAGGGTAGCCTTTTCAATCGACTCGTATGCAGCCCTGCCGGCCTCCGGGTGGACACGCCCGCGGACGAGGGATGCCACATCGACGTTCTTCAAATCGATTACATGAAGTACGTCGGCCGAGTCCTCCATCTCCTCCGGGCCCTGCACGACCTGTACTCGCATGTCGGCGCCGACAATACCTATGGCCGCGCGCATGGTTTCTGCGTCGCCTATGACGAGGCCGCGGCACAAACCCTGTATTTCGCGATCGGCGAGGGCCTTCACTGTTATCTCCGGTCCGGCTCCAGCCGGATCTCCCATGGTGATTGCAAGAAGTGGTTTGTAGTTGTTCATCTCTTCTTCTCCCCGGTCAGGTAGCGTGCTGCCTGGACCATTGCGTCTTCATTTCCAAATCCGCCTGCCTTGGTGACAACGCGCATGCCGGAATGATTCTGGCCCACAACCTCGCCGACGATGACGCCGGGTTGCAGGTCGCCCAGGATCCGCAGTGCCTGGATGCTATCGTCACCGCACACCGCGCGTGCAACGTCTCCCCCGCTCAGAAATAGCCCCTGCACGGGTGCCTCATCAAGGACACGATTCACGATAGTGCCAAGGATTGGTGCCATGAGGCGCCGGTATTGCGACACGAATTCAGCGAGACTTGAGCTGAGAACCACAGTCTGCCGGGTTCGCAGCAATCGTGTGACTTCCCCGGCAATCTGATTCATGCGTGGCTCTCGACCCACTCGCGTGCGGAACTCTTTCGGCTCCACAGCAACGAGAGCCGGCTGTGCCTGTTCCACCAGTAGCTTGAGTTGTCGTACGCTCACATCGTTACGGCTGCCTACGGCGAAAAGCGCGTGTCCCGGGGTTGGGTCCGGGAGGGAATGCCCTCTCGACGAATGACCGAAGGCGAGCGGTATCTGCGCACCCAGACCGCCTGAACCGCATGGTAGCCATCGCTTCCCGGCCTCGACAAGTGCCTCCGCGATGGTCTTCAAGTGCCGGTCTTCGGTCGCATCTATAACAACCACCCTTGATGCACACTGGCGGATGCGGCTGGCGAGAAGGCTTGGACCCTGTTCTACATCGCTCAGACCGATTGTCTCCGATGGGATGCCCGAGCCGGAACGCAGCAGGTCGACGATGCTCGACTTGGTTACGGGGCTTACCGGGTCGCGTGCAAAATTCGTGTTGCTTACCGGAACACCATCTACGAGCAGTTCCCCGTTCACGACGGTGCGTTTGATGGCGGGGAAGGCGGGACAGACAACCGCATGTGTCGCTCGCGTCACGTCCAGTAGAGCCTGCAGTTCTGCGGCAACGTTGCCACGGAGGGTTGAGTCTATCTTCTTGTAGATGTAGTAGTCGCGGAACCGTTCTCCCACTGCCTTCACACGGCGGTAGGCCTCGGTCGCGCGTTCGGCCCTGCTATCGGTCGTCACCACCACCGCGTCCGACGTCATGTTTCCAAATGAGGTGAACGTGATGACTGCATCCAGTCCGGCCAGCGAAAGGCCGACTCCGGTATCCATGGCTCCCGTGAGGTCGTCGGCGACAAAACAGAAGCGGGTGGATGAATGTGCATTGTCCATACGGATGGTTACTGTAGATGGCGACTTGAGAACTGTCAATTCTCCTGCTTCCATGTAGTACAATGACATACGCGTATCATTCGCATCCCGTGTGTGGCAGCACACAGCGCAAGGAGGTGTCATAGTGGATGTGTTACTCAGTGAACAGGAGAAGATGTTCCGTCAGCAGACGCGGGACTTCGTCGAAAGCGAAATTATCCCGTGTGCGGAGGAATGGGATCGCCGCAACGAACTCGCGTACGAAGCCTTCCAGAAGATGGCGCGGGTCGGACTCACCGGTCTCACGATTCCGGAGAAGTATGGAGGACAGGGAGGCTCCCTCATGGATGCCTACCTTATGTCCATTGAACTCGCCCGGTCGAGTATATCGATAGCCTCCATAATCGGAACGCACCTTGGTCTTGCCTTGAGCGGGTTGTACCACTTCGGCAACGAAGACCAGCGTCAACGCTTTGTCGTGCCCGCCGCCAGAGGTGAGAAGCTTTGCGCCTATGGCCTGACCGAGCGTGAGGCGAGCAGCGATATCTCGAGAATGGCGACGACGGCCCGCAAGGAAGGCGATGAGTGGGTCTTGAATGGCGCCAAATGCTTCATATCCAATGGAGATAGCGCAGATATCGTCTTGACCTTCGCCACGGTTGACAAGAAGCTTGGCGCAAAAGGCATAACCGCGTTTGTTGTCGAGAAGGGCATGCCGGGTTTCACCATCGGCAAGCTTGAGGACAAACTTGGCATCAGAGCTGAAAGCGTTGCGGAACTGAATTTCGATGAGGTGCGGATTCCGGTTGCCAATCAGATTGGCGAGGTTGGCAAAGGTATGCGCATCGCATTGACGATTCTGGATGAAGGGCGTCTGGATGTCACCGGCCAGGGGGTAGGTGTAGCTGCAGCCGCGCTGGATGCTGCAATTGCCTATTCCAAACAGAGGCAGCAATTCGGCCAGTACATCTCGGAATTCCAGGGCATCCAGTGGATGCTGGCTGAGATGGCGAACGAGGTTGATGCGGCATGGCTGATGGGCTACAGGGCTGCGCGACTCGCGGACAGCGGCCAGCGGTTTACGAAAGAAGTGGCGCAATCGAAACTCTTCGCCGCCAACACCGCAATGGACGTCACGCGGAAGGCTCTCCAGGTCCACGGCGGGTATGGCTACATGAAGGACCTGCCTCTTGAGCGTTACTACCGCGATGCCAAGATCCTGGAGATATACGAAGGCACAAGTGAGGTTCAGAAGCTCGTGATATCACGGGCACTCTTGAGCTGAGATAATCTTCAGGCGATTATCTTGAATCGTGCTACATCGACCACGCCTTTGTCGGTCACACGTAGCTCCGGTATCACCGGCAGGGCAAGGAAGGACAGGAGCGCGAAGGGAGCCGACGGTAGCGGTCCGAGTGTACGAGCGGCGGACTGTACGGCCTGTTCCTGTTCCAATACCGTGGCGAGGGGCTCCTGAGACAGGAGCCCTGCCACGGGAAGCGCCAGACGTGCCTTAACCTCGTTATCAGCAAAGACAACGAGGCCGCCGCCCATCTCAACGAGAGCCCGCAGCGCTCCCGTGATGTCTGCGTCATCTACTCCTACGGCTACGAGATTATGGGAGTCGTGGGCGATGGATGTGGCCAGTGCACCACGGGTGAGCCCGAATCCGTGGACCAGTCCCTTGCCGATGGCCCCGCTGGCGTGGTGCCTTTCCACTACTGCGACTTTGAGCAGATCCCTCTCGGTGTCGCTGACGATGCAGCCGTTCTTCACTGTGGGCGTAAGTTGGCGTTTTCGAGTGAGTATCTGTCCGGGCACGAGCTCGATTACAGGATATTCGCCACCGGGGTCGGGCAAGCGCAGAGAATCGGCCGTGATTTCTCCTGTTCGTACGGTGCCTGTAAGTCCGCTACCGATCGGCCCCGTGCTGAACAGTGCCTCGCCATCGGCGGCGACCAACAATCCGTTCCTGTAGACGCGGTCGACGCGGAATTCGGTGAGGTCGTGTGTCGTAATGAGATCGGCTTTCTTTCCGGGTCCGATAAAGCCTCTGTCCCACAGACGGAAGTAATGGGCCGGGCACACCGTCGCCATCTGGATGGCCCGGACGGGTTCCATTCCGAGGCTGATGGCGCGGCGTATCACGTGGTCCATATCGCCCTCGGAAGCGAGGTCTGCGGCGCTCCTGTCATCGACGACCAGCATACAGCGGGTGTAGGTGGCGTCTGTCACCGCAGGGAGCAGCGCCTCGAGGTTCTTCTCTGAGGAACCCTCCCGCAGCATGAGGTACATGCCTTTGCTCAGCTTTTCAATGGCCTCCTCGTACTGCGTGCATTCGTGGTCGGACATCACTCCTGCCGCGATGTATGCATCCAGCCCCGCACCGGTGAGACCGGGTGCATGACCATCGATTGGTCGTCCCCGTGCCACATCGAGCTTTGCGAGTACATTCTTCAGGCCGGCGATCACTCCCGGGTAGTTCATCATTTCGCCAAGCCCGATGACGTCGGGTCTGGCCAGTAGAGTTTGGATCTCTTCCTGCGAGATGGTGGCGCCGGACGTCTCGAGGGGTGTCGCCGGCACACAGGAGGGGGCCATGAATTTCATGTCCAGCGGAATCCTGGCGGCCCATTCCATACAGAACTGGATTCCTGGCATTCCCGCGACGTTTGCTATTTCGTGGAGGTCGGTGACTACAGTAAGCGTTCCACGAGGGACGACCGCCTGCGCGTATCGGGCAGGGTGGAGCATTGAGCTTTCGATGTGTGTATGACCGTCGATGAGGCCGGGAAGAAGGAACGCGCCCTGGAGATCGACAATCTCGCGTCCTCGTGAGAAGCTGCCGACGGCGGCGATGGTATCACCGCTGATGGCAACGTCGGCCGGTTCCACCGTGCCGGTCACCGTGTTGACGACACGTCCGTTCTTCAGAACCAGGTCGGCGTCGGCCTGTCCCTGCGCAACGGCTATGAGTTCACTAACTGGCGTCATTGTGCTCCAGTGCGTAGATATCTGGCAGGTAGCGGAACTTATTGTCAAAATCGAGGCCGTAGCCTACGACGAAGGCGTCAGGCACCGCGAATCCGACGTAGTCAATATCGACCGGCACCTCGCGCCGCGATGGCTTGTCCGCAAGGGCGCAGACGCTGACCGAGCTTGCCCCGAGTCCTTTGAGGTGTCTGCAGACGAAATCCACTGTATGTCCGCTGTCTACGATGTCCTCAATTACGAGCGTGTCTTTGCCGTTCACGTCGGTGGTCAGTTCCTGGCCGAGAGAGATCGAGCGCGATGTCTTCGTACCCCCTCCATAGCTTGAGACGGTGAGGAAATCTACCTCGAGCGGAAGGTCGAGCTGCCGTATCAGGTCGGCCATGAAGATGAATGCGCCCTTAAGTATGCCAACCACTACCAGGTCACGGCCCCTGTAGTCCGCAGAGATTTCGGCCGCGAGCCGCGACACGTTCTGTTCGATGTCCTGTCTTGAAATAAGGAGCTCAAGTCCCTTTGCCATGCTTCGTTTCGCCTTCCTGTTCACGCGGCATCTTCTCTTTCAGTACGCCGATGAACGGCAGATTCCGGTATTCGTCCTTGTAGTCGAGGCCGTAGCCCACGAGGAACTCGTCCGGTATTTCAAACCCGACATAGTCGAGTTCAACGTTGGCCAGTCGCTGCGTCTTCCTGTCGAGTAGCGTACACACTCGCAAGCTTGCCGGCTTGTGTGCCCTCAGATGAGCAAGTACATAGTTGAGTGTCATGCCGGTGTCTACGATGTCTTCCACCATAAGCACATGCTGGTCGGCTATGCTGCTATCGAGGTCGCGGGTGATCTTCACTACTTCCCCATCACCCCCGTAGTGGGATATGTCCATGTAATCCACTTTCACGGGAATGGACATGTGTCGCATCAGGTCGGAGAGAAAACAGACAACCCCTTTAAGCACTCCGATGACCACCAGGGTCTTTCCTTCGTAGTCCTTCGAGAGCTGTCTGGCAAGAGACCGCACTCTTCTCTGTATCTGGGTCGAGCTGTATAGTACGCGGCCGACACCCTCGACCTTGGCGTCGCCCGCCGGTCCGTATCCATACTTCGACAGGAGCTTGACGAAGTCTTTCTTGGTGACAAGGCGAACGTTGATGTCCGGGTACATCTCCCGGAGCTTCCTTACCTTTCGGTTCTTCTCCGTGATGAGGTCCTGCTTCATCGTGGTCAGTTCGAGGTACATGTCAAGCTCGGGCAAGTAGAAATCCGGGGTAAACATCTTGGACACTCCACTGCCATTCCATGCGAGCGGAAAGGATCTGGGTTCGTACAGCCACTCTATCTGATAGAAGTCCAGCAGATTCGCGAATTCGGCTTCGCTCTCATGAGCGAACTCCACCGACCGGAGCCGACCCGTTGACGCAGAGTGAACAGGGGACCACGCGGAGCGCTCGCGTGTCTTCCATATCCGCTCCTTGAATTGCTGTAGCTCGGCTTTCTCAAGCACCACCGCACACATTGAGGCCGCGGCCCACAGGAAGTCTCGCTCGGCTGAGGAGAGCTCTCGCGTTTCACGGGAATATACACGCAGTTCGCCGATGGTTTCCTCGCCCCGTTGGATGGGTACAGCGGCGATGAAGTTCACGTGTTGTGACTCCGCTGCCTCGCGATGCTGCACCCTTTCGTCTGTCGGTGCATGGGTGACCACCGCAATCTTGCCCTCGAGAACCTCGGGCAGGCTGTGGCGTGCCATCAATGGGCCTTTCCTCAGGTAGAGATCGCTCAGTCCAAAAGCACCCACAGTTGTGAGGTAATTCCGTTTGACATCGAGAAGCAGAACGCGGCATCCGTTCATGTCAGTGGCCTTGGCGACGGCTCTTGCGAGGGCGTTGCAGGTGCGCCGCAACGTCAGACCGGAATTCATAATGCCGGTCATGTGCTGCAGCGCCGCGCAATGCCGCGCTCTCGATGCGCTCACGCTATGCCTCTGGACTTCGAAGTCACGAACATTTCGTGTAGCCGCAGGCAGGGCAGATGCTGCATCCTTCCTGGTGAATGAGCGTTCCTCCGCAGTCGGGACACTGGACGGGTACAGTAGAACCCTCGGCCGCTGTGGTGCCTTCCGGCTCGTTGCCGTCACCCGCGTACTTCTCCAGCACGCTCGCAATCGCATCGGCGCATGAGGTGATTGCCCGTCCATGTTCCCACGATATGGAAGGGCAGCGGATGCCCCTCAGGTTCTTCACGATTGAGCCTGTGTCGAGTCCACAGCGCAGTGCGTTTGATATGAGACGGCTTGTAGCCTCCAATTGTGCGGCTGCGCAGCCGCCGGCCTTTCCAAGTGTGGCGAATGCCTCGCACACGCCCCGTTCATCGAAATTGATGGTCACGTACATGTTGCCGCAGCCGGTGCTCACCCTTTCTGTGACGCCCCTTGTGACCTTGGGACGTGTCCGGGGATGCAGGGTTGAGGGTTCCGGGATGCGGGTCCGCCCGGTGGTGAGTACCTGATCCTGTCGGCTTCCGTCTCTGTATATGGTGATTCCCTTGAGGTGATGTTCATAAGCCGAGAGATAGACGTGTTCAATATCATCGCGTGTTGCTGACTGTCTGAAGTTGACGGTCTTTGATACGGCGCTGTCCGTGTAACGTTGGAATGCGGCCTGCATTCGTACATGCCAGTCCGGTGATACATCGTAAGCTGTGACGAAGACCCGTTTCACGTCGTCGGGCACCGTGTCGATTTCTGCAAGAGGTGTGCCGTTGGCGAGCGAACGCATCAGTTCGTCGCTGTAGAATCCGTGCTCGCGGGCTGTTCTCTCGAAATGGTGGTTGACCTCGAGGAAGTCCTCCTTGTCAAGGATGCGGCGCACGTATGTGAGCGCGAACGCCGGTTCTATTCCGCTTGAACAGTTGGCGACGATGCTCAGGCTGCCCGTCGGTGCGATCGTTGTACGGGATGCGTTGCGGTAGCGCGGCCCTCTGGGCACGTCATATATGCTCCCTTCGAATGCAGGGAACACGCCGCGGCTCTCTGCCAGTTCGATCGATGCCTCATTGGCCGTCCGCGCCACACACGACATGACTTCTTCCGCGGTCTTCACGCCATCTTCGCTGTTGTAGGGTATTGCAAGCTGGAGCAGCAGGTCCGCAAAGCCCATAACCCCGAGGCCTATCTTGCGCGTCGCGCGTGTCTTTTCCCGTATCTCCGGCAGCGGGAAGTGATTCACTTCGATGACATCGTCGAGAAATCGCACTGCCAGCCGTACGGTCCGGGCGAGACGATCATAGTCGACTGCGCGCCCTGATGCGGTCTCACACACCATTCGCGCGAGGTTGATAGAACCAAGGTTGCACGATTCGTAGGGAAGCAGCGGCTGCTCTCCGCAAGGATTCGTGCTTTCAATCATCCCGAGATGGGGGGTCGCATTGTAGCGGTTGACTTCGTCCAGGAAGAGTATGCCCGGGTCTCCTGTGAGCCATGCCGTGTCTACAATCAGGTCGAACACTTCACGCGCCCGCACTGTTCCCATCTGTTCGCCCGTGCGTGGATTGCGAAGCGGATACTCCGTATCGTTCAT
>CAZKHH010000049.1:0-14951 GCA_964552485.1 uncultured Dehalococcoidales bacterium
TGGACAAGCGCATACGCAATGTCCTCTCCTCTATCTGCTACCCGCGCCAGCCCAGCCAGTGCCGATTAAGCTCCGTCGCATCAAACATCCCTGCCGTGTTGTATAGCTCGTATTCCCCGATTCGCGGCAGAACGCGCAGTCTTTTCAACCAAAGCAGATGTGTCCCGTTCGTTCAGTATCATCACTTTTCTCTGTTCCCGTGCACTCAATGTCAGCGTCTTCTTCATGGGGACATATTCGCTGAACTCTTAGGAGAGGACAGAATCGTAGACCGTCTACAGGAAGAGTTCAGCGACTTGACAAAGGGCTCATCGTATGCGATTATAATGGTCGGCATATCGATCGACGCAGAAGCGTTGTTCGCTTGTGCAACGGTGTGAAAACATTGTTGCTGCGGGCTTGAGCAGGCGATGATAATGCGAAGGTCGATGTGCCCCACTGTTATTATGGGCGAACGCCCGCGCTACATCAGGGAGAATATGCATGCGTGCGTGTTGACTGCCACACGGATACACGGATACACTTGCTCATTCGTGTCCGAGTAAGAGAATGAAGACGATAGTCTCCACAGCGCTCATTCCGGAAGTCATGTCCGTGCTGATGTGCCCTCTCATCACGAGCGGGAGGTTGCTGCCAGTGGCGTAGCGCAGAACGATACAGTCAGACAACCGGAGAGGCCTCCCGTGAGGAAGGCCTCTTTCTTATTCAGCTCAACGCAAGTAGCACCTCGAAGACCGAAAGGAGGACAATGCAATGCCAGAACCATGCGCCTACTTCAGAGGGGAGTACATGCATCCCAAGGACGCGAGGGTCGGCATCATGACGCACGCCCTGCATTACGGCACAGGGACGTTTGCAGGCATCAACGCAACGTGGGACGAAGAGAAGGAGCGGTTCTGTCTCTTCAGGCTGACCGACCACTACCGGCGTCAACTGGGAGCGTGCAGGATGCTCAAGATGCAGCTCCCGCACACTGCGGAACAGATGGCAGGCATCACCATTGAGGCGGTCAGGCGCACAGGATTCAGGCAGAACGTGTACTGTCGGCCGGTCGCCTATAAGTCGACCGAGTTCATAGGCGTCAAGCTCCATGATCTGGAGGCCGACTGGTTTGTGGTGGCGACACTCCTCCCGCCGTTCTCGAGCGCCAGGGGACTCCGATGCTGCACGTCATCATGGGTAAGAGTGAGCGACTCAATGATTCCCACGCATGGGAAGATCACCGGGATGTACGTCAACAGCGCGCTTGCGAAGACCGAAGCAAATGAGGCGGGCTTCGACGACGGCATAATGTTGACAGCGGAAGGCCATGTCTCCGAAGCTGCCGTTACGAACATCTTTTTGGTCAGGCACGGAGGATTGATTACACCATCCGCGACCGACAGCATCCTGCTCGGCATCACCAGGGATTCGGTGATGCAGCTCGCGAAACAGGAACTCGGCATCGAAACCCGTGAATGCGCCATCCCGCGCAGCGAGCTGTATACGGCCGATGAGGCGTTCTTCACGGGCACGTATGCGGGAGTGGTCCCGATAGTGGAGATAGACAACCGGAAGATCGGCACTGGTGAAGTCGGCCCCGTCACCATAAGGCTCCAAGAGCTTTACCAGGAGGTCGCCAAAGGTCGCAACCCGAAGTACGGCGACTGGTACACATTCCTGGTACCCGATTCGGCAGCGGCCCTTGCCGGAGATGAACAACCTCAGCTATAGTCATCGTTGAGGCTATGTACAGGCCCTTGCGGCCATCCCGGCCCATACCGGGATGGCCGTTTGTATTCATTCGGTCCCCGGCACCGGATGGAGGCTGAATGGCAACCCGACTGTGTGTTATCGCCGCGTACTTTGCAGCTCTTCTCCTGGTTGGCTTCCTCACACGGATACGGCACCGCGGGGATCCAAGCGAATACTTCCTCGCCGGCAGATCGATGGGCACCGGTGTGCTCATCGCCACGATGGCTGCCACCAATTTCAGCGCCTTCACGGTATTCGGAGTCTCGGGCGCGGGCTACCGCGACGGACTCGCATTCCTTCCAATTATGGCTTTCGGCACCGGCTTCATGGCTCTCAACTTCTGGCTGGTGGGACGCAAAGTACGCGAGCTCGGAGCCACCCACGGATTGATAACACCTTCGGAACTCGTGCGACACCTCTATAACAACACTGCTGTAGCCCGGACCACAGCGCTGGTGCTGCTGGTTTTCACCGTACCTTACATCGCCCTCCAACCTCTTGCCGCAGGGACTGTCGTCCACCAGCTTTTCGGAACACCCGAATGGGTAGGAGCCACCATCGTGACCGGAGCCATCGTTTTCTACACCCTGCGTGGCGGCATGCGAGCTGTGGCATGGACAGATCTGCTGCAGGGAGCATTACTGCTCGCACTTATGCTGGTTGCGCTGGCCATGATCGTCCACCACCACGGAGGCTGGAGCACGGCATTTTCGACAGTCGCCGCTGAGAAGCCGGCGTTATTCAGTCGACCCGGCCTCCAGGGCACGTACACGCCGGCCATATGGTTCTCATTCCTCGCGCTGTGGTTCTTCTGCGATCCGATGTTCCCGCAATTGTTCCAGCGCTTCTACGCCGCCAGAAGCACCGGGGCGCTTGGTCGGCTTACCCTGTGGTATCCGGCTATCTGCCTCGTGGTCTTTGCGCCGCCGGTGCTGGTCGGAGTGCTCGGTCATCTGCACTTTCCCGCGCTTACCGGAAGCGAGGCCGATGGCGTCTTTGCGGCCGTCATGATGACCATCGGTGGCGACGTGGCGGGCACGCTCGTGCTTGTCGCAGGGCTCGCAGCCCTGATGTCCAGTATGGACTCGCAGTTGCTCACGCTATCGTCGATCGTGAGTCGCGATCTCTGGCCCGCAGTTGCGAACGGGCGAACTGCAAGCGTTTCCGCCGCACGGGTAATCGTTGTCATCCTTGCGATCCTCGGCCTTCTGGTTGCGCTCACCACGGATGCAACGATACTCGACCTGGGGGTAACGGCGTTCACAGGATTTGCGGTGCTCTTCCCCTCGGTGTTGCTCGGACTATACCTGCACCAACCACGGTCAGTCGCCGCACTGTCATCGATTACCGCCGGCGAGGCTATGGTCATAGCCACCCATGCCGGTGTCATACCGACCTTCGGATTCCTGTCGGCCATACCCGCGATGACCTGTGCAACTGCCGTGTATCTGGTCGTACACCTGCTCAGCGGTCCTTTCCATTTGCCGTCCGTACCCCTTTCGCGGGTTCACTACGTCGTGGCCTTCCCTGCCATTTTCCTCATGGCACAGGATTATTGGCGCTGGGGAAACATCGGCACGACGATACTGGGTGTGCCCGGATGGTGCTGGTACTTCGCCGGGCTGTCAGCAGCGCAGATGCTCATCACTGCGTTGATGATACGAGACAAGGCAGCGTCGGCCTTTGACCACTGATATGCTACACGTGGCGGCAGTTCCCGCGTCCCGGAGCAAATATGCAGAAGACAGGCCCTGAAGGGCTATTCAGGCTGGAGAAGGAGCACATCGCACAGGCGGCAGATGTGCTTGCGCGGGCATTCGCCAACGAACCGCTGTTTGCTCACGTCATCCCCGACCCGGTCGAACGCGCGCGAAGGCTCCCCTACTTCATGCAGTTCGAGATACGCCACGCCATCCTGTACGGCGAGGTCTATGCCCCTTCGCCACAACTGCAGGCGGTTGCCGGGTGGCTACCATCCGATAGAGGAGTGCCATCCGTCACGGCCGTGCTTCGGTCCGGTCTCTTCATCCTCCTGAGGCACGGCGGCCGAAAAGCAGTCGCCGGCATAAGGAAGTTCGAGGACCGCTTCGCACGTATGTGGCGGCGCCACGCACCCTTTCCGCACATGGTGCTGGATATACTGGGAGTGGAGCCTGAATATCAGGGACAGGGACATGCAGGCGCACTGCTGCGGTCGATGGTGGAGCGACTCGATGCAATGGACGTCCCCGCATGCCTTGGCACAACGCGCCGGACGAATGTGCTGTTCTACCAGCATTTCGGGTTCCACGTGGTCGACCGCGACGACCTGGAAGGTGTCGGAGTCCCACTCTGGCTCATGATCCGCCATCCGTCCGGAGACGGCGACTTACCCGATTCGGTCGCCGCCGATTCACAGGCGAAGGACGTGTAGGTTGGGACAGATTCCACTGTTCGAACAATTCTCCGGTCTGAAAGATGCCCTACCGTACACCTCCCTGACCAATCTGCCGACGCCGGTAGAGAAGCTGGAAAGCCTGGGGGCTGCAGTGGGGACCGACGCTCTGTACGTCAAGCGCGACGACCTCACGGGAACGCTGTACGGCGGCAACAAACCGCGCAAGCTAGAGTTCATCCTCGGGCACGCACTCCACGTGGGAGCTACCCGGGTGTTGACCTTCGGCGCGGCCGGATCCAATCATTCTGTTGCAACGGCAGTCTATACACAGGAACTGGGGCTGCACAGCATCTCGATGCTCGTGCCACAGGCAAACGCGAGCTACGTTCGCACCAATCTGCTCATGAGCCATCACTGCGGCGCCGAGTTGCACGCGTGCGGGACATCCCTGAGACCACCCTTGAACAAACCACTGGTCTACGAAGCGACCCTTCGCCAACTGGTCCGCCGGAAGGTCACGGATGGACGAATACCCTACCGTATTCCACCGGGAGGGTCTTCGCACCATGGCATAGCAGGTTATGTCAATGCGGGACTGGAACTGGCGGAACAAGTTGCGGCCGGCATCCTGCCGGAACCGGATGTCATCTACGTCGCCTGCGGCACTCTCGGGACAGCCGCAGGTATGATACTGGGTCTGCAAACGGCTGGGCTCCGGAGCCGTGTCATCGCAGTCAAGGTGACGACGGGCCCGTATGTGAACACCGCGAACATGCGGAAGTGCATCCAATCGACAAACTGTTTCCTGCATGACCTCGATCATTCGTTCCCTCTATTCCAGTTCGTGGAGAATGAATCAGAGATCCGCGAAGGTTACTCGGGGTCGAGATATGCGCTGTACACCAAAGCGGGCGTATCCGCCATACGCATGATGGAGGACCACGAGGAACTGCTTCTTGAGGGCACCTACACGGGAAAGGCGCTTGCCGCTCTCATCGACGACACGCAGGCTGGTCGACTTAAGGGGAAGACTGTCCTGTTCTGGAATACCTTCAATTCATGCGACTTCTCGAAGGAAATCGCAGACGTCGATTACCATGGCCTGCCCCGGCCGTTCCACCGCTATTTCGAAGAGCCGGTTCAGTCGCTCGATAGGCTCTGACGGAGTAACGTCAATGTCTGTCACAATTGAGGCCTCCAATCAAGGCCTTATACTGAGCGGGTGCAGGGTGTATCATCACCTTCAAATCACATTCTGAGGAGGACCACTCATGGGACATCAGCTCGACGTCTGGGAGAATTATCTGAAGGAGCGGGACCGGACCGAAAAACTCATGCCTGAATTCTGGGCCGCAAAGGACGCGCTTACCGGTGAGGTCTACAAGGAAGGCGCGCTCAGCACCAAGGTCAAGAGGCTCATGGGCCTCGTAGGCGGCATCCGTGCCAGCTGCGAAGTGTGCATCGTCGGTCAGACTCAGCTCGCGATAGCGGCGGGAGCGAGCAACGAGGAGATCTTCGAGGCGATCGGCGTCGCGACCGCCATGAGCGGGACTCCCGGTCTTGCCGAAGCAGGCAAGGTCATGGACCTGCTTCACGAACTAGGCAGGATTTAGTTCCCGCCAGAAAAGACACACCGTGGCGTCTCTCGGTGCCAGGGAGGCGCCACGGACTTCTTTCCGGCTGACTCACGGGGCGAACGAGCAAGAACGCATCTGCTGCCGCAGAAAGCCCTCACAATGACCAACTGCATTCACTCCGAGGGGCCTTTTCATGAGGCAGACACGCGTCATCATGGACGGCAGAGAGGGCATGCTGTGGGATTACCACCCAGCTTGAGCGCCTCCGACTGTGCGTGCGCCCACGCCTCATCCCGGGTGGCGAACGGTCCACCCCACCAGTCATCCTCGCTGGCACGAACGCCCTGCATCTGCCGCCCGAACCTGCACGAACCACACGTGGACTTGTGCATCTGCGCCTTCTTCATTGAACCATTGACGTAAATCCAGTATTCCGGACGTGCCATGCCAGCCTCCAGTACGGTGTCGGGAGCCGCTTTGAAGCGACGTAAGTATATCCGCAGGTATGCAGCTACGTCGAGAGGTTTGTGACTACCAGAAGCCTTCGAGCATGCACTTTCAGACACCACTGCGCGCGAGGGCATTGCAGGCCACAGATTGCGATTGGGCTCCTTGGTCGCTTTTGACGCTCGCCCCCAAGTGGTAGTAGCCTTGGCGCTGAGGCATTGCAGGTCCTGCGTGGGGTCCGGCCAGAGTCAACCCGGGGGAAGCAGATTATGGAACAATACACAATAGGCATACTTACCGGAGGCGGTGACTGTGCCGGCATCAACCCCGCTGTCAAGTGGGCGGTCAAGACGGCCTTGGACAGTCGACTTGCTGCCGAGCGCAACATGCAATATGAGATCGTCGGCATCAAGAATGGTTGGGAAGGATTGATGAGCATGGATCCCGACGATCCATTCGGCTCCGGGCACGTGGTATCCCTGGACGAGGAACTTGTCAGGACATGGGACCGCTACGGAGGTACTAATCTCGGCACATCCCGTGCTAATCCATACAACCCGAAGAACGATGTGTCGAAGCAAGTTCTTAAGAATATCGAGCGCCTGAATCTGGACGCCCTGATCGCGGTCGGCGGGGATGACACCCTGGGAGTCGCCAGCAGGCTCTCCAACGAAGGCGTCAATATCGTCGGTATCCCAAAGACAATCGATAAAGACCTGCCGGGCACCGACTATACACTTGGATATGACACAGCAGTCAACGTTGTCGTCGAGTGTGTGGACAGGCTGCGCACAACTGCGGGGTCTCACCGCAGGGTATTCGTCGTCGAGACCATGGGCCGCCATGCGGGTTGGCTCGCACTGGAGGGAGGCGAATCGAGCGGAGCGTACATCATCCTGATCCCCGAGCACGATTTCTCAATGGACCGGGTCAACGAGTTGATTGTGGAGGGACGCCGCTCGGGAGCCAGATACGAGATCGTCATCGTCGCAGAAGGAGCCAAGCCGGCGGGAAGCATCGAGTTCTGTCGCGACAACCGCGTGGACAGCTTCGGACACCGTGCACTCGGAGGGGTCGGTGATTTCGTCGCGGCCGAGATCCACACCTGCACAGGCATCGAGACGAGAAGTATGATTCTGAGCCACCTCCAGCGGGGCGGTGTGCCTTCGGCGCATGACCGACGCATGGGACGGCATTTCGGAATCGCGGCGGTGGACCTTATTGTGGCACGAGAGTTCGGCAAGATGGTCGCCTACAGAGAAGGTCGCATCGAGGCCATTCCGATACAGGAGGCCCTGGGTGGACCGAACCTGGTGAACACCGAGACCCAGTACGACACCACCCGTTACAACGGGCGGCGAACGATACTGGGACACGGCCAACTGGTCTCATCCTGATGGCAGCCGTGTCCCTTATGTAACACGCTGCAGTTGCAGGTTGGCAAGGGACGCGCAGTCAGGACACCCAAGCGCCGACATCGTGCGACGCATCTCAGCACCCAGCAATTCGACAAGTCGACGAACACCGTCCTCACGGCCGGCACCCCACGCCAGCAACATCGAATTGGCGAATCCAACAGCACGCGCACCAAGTGCAAGCCCTTTGACAATGTCATTGCCCGTACGGAATCCGGTGTCCACGTACACTTCTACCTGTGCTCCCACCGACAGGGCAATGTCCCGCAGCGCCAGGACCGAAGGCGTGGCATTCTCGAGGGATGCCATGCCGTGATTGCTCACGATGAGTGCCTTTGCACCCATTTCTACCGACTTCTGCGCGTCATCCAGGCCGAGCACTCCTTTCACGACAAAAGGCAGCTTCGTTGCCGATATCGCCTGTCTCATGATCTCTTCGCTCTGGGGAGCGAACGTATCCGCGAGGTCGACCGAGTCTCCTACGAGACGTCCGTGGAAATGGTCGATATCCATGCCCACTGCCACACAGCCGCGGCGTTCGGCATCTTCGAGCTTCTGAAATATCAGGTCTGTATTCCTGTATGGCTTTACGAACTTGACCACCGGCACGCCGGTGTCGATAGCCTTCTGCAGTTCGTCACTGCCTCCAATTCCAAGCGTAATCATCGCTCCGGCGGCCTTCAGCCCGCGAGCACATTCCTCCAGCGCCGTCTCGCCCAGCTTGTTCCAACCACCCATGGGGCCGCAAAAAACCGGAACGCTGACAGTCGTGCCGAGAATCGTGGTGCTGGTGTCCGCTGAGACGGACGAGAGAAAGCGCGGAGTGAAGAAAAGCGAGTCCAGATAGGCGCGGCTTGCAGCGAGGGGAGTGCCCATCGCTGCGTTCGGGGGAAGCGGACGCGTGTAACCGGAAGCGGCCAAACCTTCGACACCTTTCGCGTACATTTGAGAGAGCGTCAGTTCTTCAGTCATTGTCGTATCTCCTCCAATCCAGCAGGGCTCCTATTCAGGCCATGGAGCTATCCGGTCGCAGCAAGCGTACACCAGCCTACTGTTCTTCCGCTGTCTGACGGGATGTCCACTCGAAGCCGTCGACTACAGCCTTGTACTTCTCATGGACGAGTTTACGGTCGAACTCGTGGAACTCCTGGAGCATCGCCTGTTCTTCCTCGTAGGAGAAGTACTTCCTTGTTTCAGGAAAGAACCTGTTGTCTTCCTTATCAATATGCTGAGGGTACAGGTCGAAGAGCTTGCTCAGACCATCGACCATGCCCGACAGTGCCGAGGCGTCGCCGTCGCGGTACCGCGCATTGGCATCCGCAATACGCCCCGTGTTCTCACGACTGACAGTGTGTTCGTGGACCAGCTCCTGCATCAACCTCCTGTGTTCGTAAGATATGTCACGCCGCTCAAGTTCGCGGAATAGGATGTCCTCTTCCTTGCCGTGATGTGTATGGTCTGCGTATACACGAATGAAATCGACGATTGTATCTATTGCGTCAGCGTCAACATGCCCTCTAGCGCGGATAGTTGCGATGATTCCCTCGAATTTGCCGACCATCCGCTCTATGAGCCGGTGCTCAATCATGAGTAGTGCCCTGGCCTGCATCTTACCTCCTCCTTGTCAATCCACCTGCTGCGCGCCAGTCGTGGTTCCGCTGCCAAAGCATCATCCGGTTGATGCTCACCCCTCAGTACCGACAGGACAGGAGAACTCGCAGCGACGGCAATGAACAATCGGATACTCGCTGAGCGCATCCATCTGGTCGCGTTCCATGATGGAAGTTTCGCCTGCTTCACTGATGCTGACCTCATTCTGGTCCTCGGTCATCTGCAGCATACAGCGCGACCGTTTGTAGTGGCCGTCCCTCGCGGGCCGGCCCGCAAGATCATCCACGCCAGAGAATTCGACCGCATCGTCGAGCGCCTGGCGTGGACACGCCGCCCTGCAGTAATCAGCACAGTCTGCGCAGGGATCAAAGGCGACAGGCGAATCAGGCAGCAATTCGGCATCCACCAGCACGCCGCGCAGTCTGACGCGCGGCCCGAATTCGGGAGTCACAAGCAGATTGTTACGTCCTATGCAACCCACCCCAGCCAGCACAGCCGCATCTTTCAGAAACACACCGCCACGCTCGACCATATAATGGAGCGAATACGCGGGTACTCCTTCGACGGTTTCCAGCCATCGGATGAGCTTATGCACGATCCCGAGAAGGATGCTGTTTCCTGGCGTATTACCCCGTGGAGAGAAATAGTCGAGCTCTGGCTTGTTCTGTGGGTGTGCAAGCGCAAGCACTACAATCGTCTTTCCCTCCGTATCGCGGGGTGGACCAACACAGTCGTCAGTGGATTGCTGTCCGTCATCGACACCATCTATCGTCGGTCCTTCTGCGGCCAGTACACGATGTGATGGAGAATCCAACACGGACACGGCAGGAGCCAACCCTACCAGGTCAGCACCCAGCTCGCGCGCCTTCTCTTTTGCTCGACGGTCGAGTCCACCTCCCCTCACCACCATATAATCCACCATAGCACGCCACCCGCGGGGTGCGGCAAACGACTCGATCAAACCTACGATTGCGGGCCGATTATCACATCGTGCGAGCGCCACGCTTTGCCCTGTACAGGAGGCGGCACGCATCGATGATGTCCTTCAGTTCGTCGGGAGTCACCATCTGCGGTCCGTCCACCAGTGCTTCAGCCGGATCGTAGTGCGTTTCTATCATCAAGCCGTCGGCACCTGCCGAGATAGACGCACAGCTCATATCGAAAATGAGGTCTCGCTGACCGGTGCCGTGACTGGGGTCCACTATGACGGGTAAGTATGTCTCCCTGTGAATCACGGGGACCGCCGCAAGGTCAAGCGTGTAACGCGTGTAGCTCTTGCCTTTCCCCACCGGGACGATTCCGCGCTCGCACAATATGATGTCCCTGTTACCTTCAGCAGCAATGTATTCGCTGAATGAAAGCAACTCCTCGATGCTTGCGCCGAAATGCCGTTTCAGAAGCACGGGCTTGCCCTTGCGGGCCACCTCAACGAGCAGGTCCTGATCATACATGTTACGGGCGCCTATATGCATTATGTCGACATATTGGGCTATCAGATCGACTGCGGACTCTCCTCTCACTTCAGTAACGATGGGCATATCGAAAGCTTTGCCCGCCGCTTTCAACCAGTGGAGCGCCTCTTCAGCATGTTCGACGCCGGGCGACCCGATGCCCTGGAAAGAATGGACCGAACTGCGCGGTTTGAATATGCCCCCGCGCAGGATATGAGCACCCGCTTTCTTCGCCTCACCTGCGATGCGCATGATCTGCTGTTCGCTCTCGACCGCACACGGGCCCGCCATTATCACAGGCTCCCCGTTGCCAATGTGGATGTCGCCTATCCGTATAGTCTTGTGGACACCTTGTTCATCGAAAAATCGTGCGTATTCCCTGCTGATGAGCTTGTACGGGGCCTCCACCCTGTTGGCTTCCTTGACACCCGGCAGTGTTGCGAGGTGATCGAAATCCAGTCGTCTTTCATCGCCAACGGGACCAACGACGGTCTGATACGCTCCGCGGATGACCGCAGCGCGCAGTCCATTGTTCTCCACCTCCTGTATCACTCGAGTGACATCCTGTTCGGTTGCATCGGTCTTCATCACTATCATCGCTCACGCTTCCTTTCCTGCCTCTTGATTTACGACAAAAGAGAAGGACCCTCCCGGGAGGGTCCTTCTCGAATCGTGCCTTCTGACTAAGCTATATCACGTCGACAGACCGCCCCCGGGCGTGAGAGTCCAGAAGCTAAAGACGAAGCCGAAATCTGCCTGTGCCCGATAGCCGATCATATCCACTGTCCAGTCAGTGTAGAGGGACCCTTTTCTTCTGTCAATTTCATTCGGGAAGAACAACAAGCATTCAGACGCTCATGGCAACTCAAGCGGGGTTCGTCACTCTGCCCACGAAAAGGATGCTGCCGGTCTTAATGTCGCGAATCAGGAACAAGAACGGGCGGTCGATGGTGAACTCCACCGGTTCGGTCGGGGCGGACGTGGCGCCGACTACAACAGCAGTGGCCGCGGCAGCTTCCGTCCCCGCTTCGTCGACCTCAACAAATGCCTTATGTACAACCTCGGTGATATAGAGGTCGCGAGTCCCATCCATGCCCGAGAAATCGGCGGCATCGGGCTCGAATGCTATTCCCATGCCAAGCGTGCTCAGAGCATTCTTAAGGCTAAATGAAGTCTCCATGCCGAACTTCGGCATTGTCAGTACAACCCGCTTTCCCGACAGACCATCTATCGCAGCCTGCACAACGCTGAAATCGAGCGATTCCTCAAACTCTTCAAACTGACCGGAGGCGGGCACCAGGACTACCATCGACAGTTCCCCACCATCATACGGCAGCTCGATAGCAGCGTAGTCCCCGTAGTCCTCATGGCGGAACCAAGCCGACTGATTCATCATCGGAACCTCGACATCATTGCCATCGAGCAGGTGGAACTCACCATCGCTGGTATGGCCTTCTTCGAACTGAGATTCCCACGCCGCATTGAAGTACACTGCGTTGGTGAGAACCAGTCGCGTCAACGCATCGATAGCTCCCTGCGGTATCAGGTCCTGGATACGGTCCTCGGTCTGCTCCTCAACCCAGTCGTTAATAACAATGCGCGACTCTTCAGGCGCCTGCTCGAAGTCGAGCACGCGCAACCCGGCGCCGTAATTCATGGCAAGCGTATCGAGGTAATCCGACAGAAAAGGGTAACCTTTCTGGCCCCAGACAGCATTCACTATATTGAGTCGGAAACCTTCGTCATCCTTGCCTTCGGCACCCTCGCCACGCGATGCCAGTTGCCTATCCAGATAGTTGAAGGCGGCATGCAGCTCCTCAGGGGGGAGGTCAAAGTCAAGTGCTGTTCTCATGCTCTCCGCCGTCTCACCGCGGACACCCGCATAGGTCATTGCAAGTGCAAGAGAGATACTGTGAGGAGAATAGAAGAGATTCTCGCCATTTGAGGCCAGATGCCGGTAGAGGTCGAAAGCGAATTCGCCGTTTCCGGCAACAAGAGCATCGACATCCTCCAGGGGTACCGACAGCTCCGTGTTCCGGGGTTCAGATGACTTCACAACATCGGCGGACATGGTCGAGGGCACAGGAGCGCACGCACCCGCAGTCATGATGACGAGCGCGAGAAACAGTGACACGTACTTGCGAACCATTTTCGTCCTCCATAGCGCCGGCGTCAGCTCCATTCCGGCTACATATGTTACGTATGGCTCTGTGTTGTATCACATGCAGTGCCAATAGCTCTGCATTCCTGGCGTCAACTCTCGTCCGTGTGTCGTCCCTGTGACTTCACGTACTTGGTCACTTCGACAATCGTCATGGTCACCGGTAGCACCAGAAGGAAGCCGAGAATCCCGAAACGTGAGGCCGCAACTATGGTGAGAACAATGACCAGTGCAGGGTGAAGTCGCATCTGGCGTCCCTGGATTCTCGGAACGAGAAGGTTGTTCTCAAGAAGCTGGATCAGTATGTAGCCGAGCCCCACCCAGAGTATCTTATCAGGCGCCGTTGCAAGCACCACAAGAACGCCTACGATGCCGGCAAGCCACGGACCTATGACAGGAACGAGTTCGGCTATACCGCCGAACACGGCCAGAGGTACTGCATACGGGATTCCTGCCAGCCTGAGCAGCGCGTAGATACCGAGACCAACCACCAACCCAAGGATAAGCTGGCCGCGAACATATCGGCCCACCACGTTATGCACGATGGCAGCAACACTTCGGACGTGTGCAAGCAGCCAGGACGGAAGTGTTGCATAGAAGTCGGTGCGGAGCCGCTCCCAGTCCTTCAGCAGATAGAACAAAAACACCGGCAACGACACGAATGCGAGTATCATGTTCGAGGAGCTGCGTATCTGTACAACGCTCCCCGTAATGAAACTGACGAGTGCCTCGCTCGCGCGCGACCCGGCGTCCGCCAGAAGCGAATCAACCTGGGCACGGGTCGAAGGGGGAAGTGTCAACAGGAATGATTCAAGGCTCTCCTGCAGAGCTTCGATACCCCGGGGTATGAGATTCGGCGCGGCGGTCACAAGCAACAGAAGCGATCTACCAAGCAGAGTGACCACGTAGAAGATGCCAAGCCCGATGAGAGCAGCCGTGACCAGATAGATAGCGACAATAGTCACGACGCGGTTTCGGTGGCCGTGGTTGGCCCGCCCCGGAAGCCGACGCTCCAGCGCGTCTATCGCAGGTTGAAGCAACCAGGCAAGCAACAGGCCAAGTACAAATGGAAGTAGAACGCGCCTGAGTTCCCAGAAGAGCAGAGCCAGCAGGACAAGGACGACAACGAGGAGAAGCTCCCTCTTGTAGTGCCTGACCCACGAATTGACTGCACTCAACCTTGATATCCCTTGAATCGGGGTATATGCAAGGCTACAGCTTCACCCTTCGACTTGTACATCAAAGGGTGAAGCGTGACCGATACGCCTGAGATTTGAATGAGTGTACCCTAGCCCTGGGCACCACCCTGGGCATCTGCTTCACGTCGGGCAGCTTCAGCAGCCGATTTAGCCTTCTTCACGCGCTCGGTAGCGATATCCTTCGCGTGTTCGGCAATCTCAAGCGCCTCTTCGGCGGTGTGTTCAGCCTTGGTCTTGAGGATGTCGCGCGTCTCGCTGCCAGGTCGGGGGGCGTACAAGAGCGCAACGGCGCCTCCTACGACTGCTCCAAGCAGAAATCCCATGCCAACCGACTTGCCATCCATTTGCTGCTCCTCCTCTTTCCTGAGTCGATGCTCAAGGCTGGACAAACCCACCTTGTGTACACCCTGATCTGCTGCCGACCTTGCATGCCTCGCAAGATCCTGGGCCTCTTCTCTGGCCCGTTCCAGTTCCGTCTTGAGGAATCTCCGCGTTTCAGAACCTGGCCGCGGTGCATAGAGCAGAGCCAGCGCTCCACCAATCATCGCTCCGGTAAGCAGCGTGTTTGCATTTCCGGGTCTGTGTTCAATGGTCATTCTTCAACACCTCCTTCGTCAACGACGCTTTCTGCCGCGCCCCACGCCTTCGCGCATATCCTGAACCATCTCAAGGAAAGCGAAAACGGGTCGCATGCCTTCATGGACTCGCGCAGCCGTATCGTGCGCGATCATGGACGCCATTCTCATTTCCTTAAGCACGGCCTGGACACTCGAGTACAGGCGTAGAAGCACGATAGCGCCAATAATAAGCCCCAGCGTGGCCGCGAATCCCAGGATAGTCACACTCAAGTCCCGGAACCATTCAATATCCATTCACTTCACCTCCTTCATGCAGTACGGCACCATGCGCCGCGAAACGCTTTCCGCCTATCCTACTAAAAGTGCGCAGGGAGTATCTATCTCTCTACAGCATTCCTGAA
>CAZKHH010000050.1:0-14882 GCA_964552485.1 uncultured Dehalococcoidales bacterium
AGCCCGGTCACCTGATCGGGCCACAACAGTCCCGTCTTGACCTGTCTCACGTAGACCTGGGACTTGTCATAGAACAGGTATTGCTCGCCATAGAAGACATCAGGAGTCATCGTGCTGCCCTGAAACCAGTATGTCTCGTCTTCGGTGACGTCGTCCGGAGAGATGCCACGGGTATAAGCGCGGTCGACGGCAACGACCAGGTCTGCAGCAGGATAGCTGCCACTCACCGCTTGTGCCTCGTAGTACAAGAGCTGGTCGCTCTCCGACCTGCCGAGCTCTTCCTCGACGACGGCTTCGAACACGTGCGGCTCGGGCGAGTCCGTAGGGACAAACTGAACTATGATGAGCGGTAGGATGATGACCGCCGCGATGAGCGCCGCGAGGAGTACCTGACGTGTTCGTTCAGACATTTGTCGCTTAACAGTAAGGGACACTACGGCCTGGCGCAACTCCACGTTCAGCGTCCTGGCCTGTGGTACAATGCCCGCCGTTCCCACGCCCGGGCGCGGTCGTGCCGCGGCGGCGAAAGGAGAAGCCCCATGTCAATGTCCGAGGGTATACGTCAGCAGATGGTCCAGGGTTCCTGGATACGGAGAATGTTCGAGGAAGGCGCCGCTCTCAAGGCGCTGCATGGGGTCGACAAGGTATGCGACCTGTCTCTCGGCAACCCGATAGTTGAGCCGCCGGAGGAGTTCAAGGCCGAACTGCGGCGACTGGTGGAGCATCCGATTGCAGGTATGCACCGGTATATGCCCAACGCGGGGTACGAGGAGACGCGGGCCGCCGTTGCACAGCAACTCCAGCATGAGACCGGCGTGGCGATATCCGCCCGTGACATCTGCATGACCGTCGGCGCGTCCGGTGCGATGAACTCCGTATTGAGAACGCTACTCGACCCCGGTGACGAGGTCATCGTGCTTGCTCCTTACTTCGTGGAGTTCCTCGCCTATGTCGGGAATCATGGTGGCATTCCGCGAGTAGTCAAGACAGGACCGGATTTCATGCCCGACTTGGCCGCAATCGAGGCGGCTGTCGACACGAAAACCAAGGCAATAATTCTGAACTCGCCCAATAACCCGTCAGGAGTCGTGTATCCGGAAGGGCTGATTGCGGAACTCGCTGCCCTGCTTACCCACAAGGAACACGAACTCGGCCATGAGCTCTATATCATCAGCGACGAGCCATATAGGCGGATTGTCTTCGATGACCTCACACCGGTGTCGGTCTTCAACCACTATCGCAACAGCGTAGTGGTCAGTTCCCATTCGAAGGACCTGGCTTTGCCGGGAGAGCGCATCGGTTACGCAGCGCTGAATCCGGTAGCGGACGACCACGACAACGTCGTGGCTGGAATCGTCTACTGCAATCGAATACTCGGCTTCGTGAACGCACCGGCCTTCATGCAGCATGCGGTACGCAATGTGCAGCACATCACCGTTTCTGTGCCGGGCTATGAGCGCAAGCGGGACATTTTGTATGGCGCACTCACGCAAATGGGATACGATGTCGTGCGACCGCAGGGCGCCTTCTACATGTTCCCGAAATCGCCGGTAAGCGATGACGTTGAGTTCGTGCGCGAGCTGCTGAGTCTACTCGTACTCGTCGTTCCAGGAACGGGGTTTGGCTCACCGGGCCACTTCAGGATTTCTTACTGCGTCGATGATCGCACGCTCGAGAACTCTCTCGAGGGATTCAGGAAGGCAGCGGTCAAATACGGTCTTACGCACTGACGGTCGCTATTGCAGGTCCAACACGGTCACGCCGTCGCCACCCTCGGAGCGCTCGCCGGGACGGTATTCCGTCACAAGTGGGCTGATCGCAGCCCATTGACGCACGATGCTCCGCACTGTGCCCGTACCGGTACCGTGGATAATACGGACACTCGGAAGACGTGCCAGCGTGGCCGCGTTGACATAGGAGTCGAGCTCCGGCTCTACCTCTTCAGCACGCTTTCCGCGCAGGTCGAGTTCACGGGAGACGTCCCTGTTGGCCTGTTCCGACTTGATGGAAATGCCGGGAGAATGGGGTCTGGCAGACGGCGCAACCTTGTCGAGACTGTCCACGCCGAGCCACAGGCGTGTCTGCTTGCACTGCACTTCGACCTGGTATGTCTTCTCCGAGAGCGAGAGGACGGTGCCTTCAGTGAACGTGCCGCGGATCTGCACTGTATCGCCGACATGTATCCGACCATCATCAACAGGTGCTGTGGTGCTCTCTTCCGGTGGTGGTGGCTGCATGTCTGGTGCCTCTAGACGCTGCCGCGCGACTCCGAGCGTATCGCGTGCTCGTTCGACTTGCTCTCTGGAGCGTGCCTTGCGCAGTTCGGTCGATACATCACGTATCTGGCGGTGTAGCGAAGCTACGTCGCGTACCAGATTGTCGCGCGCTTCACTGACAGCCCTGTGTTCTTCAGTGCGTAGGCGAGCGAGTTCGTCGTTCAACTCTCGCCTCATCGTCTCCAGTGACGAGCGCTCTTGTTCCAGAGCCGCGCGCAGCGCGGTCGCCTCCTTCTTTTCGTGTTCCAGGTCTGCCAGCAACGCCGCGAGATCCTGCTCGGCCTTTGGCATCATCTGGCGTGCGTTATCCACCAGTTGCTCCGGCAGTCCAAGGCGGGCGGCCGTGGCGAGGGCATTGCTGCCGCCCGGGAACCCCATCTGCAGACGGTAGGTGGGCTTCTTCGTAACCGGATCGAATTCGAGCGAGGCATTTTGAAGCCCTTCTGTCGTGTGTGCGAATACCTTGACGTCGGTATAGTGTGTGGCCGCTATCGTGAGCGTGCCTTTGCTGCGAAAATGCTGCAGTAGTGACCGGGCAAGGGCAGAGCCTTCGATCGGGTCGGTGGCGGAACCCGGCTCGTCAAGCAGCACGAGGCTCCGATTCGTCGAATGCGACACGATTCTAACGAGATTGCTCACATGCCAGCTGAATGTCGATAGCGTCTGCTCGATACTCTGTTCGTCGCCGATATCGGCAAACACGCTGTCGAATACCGGAAGCATCGTCCCGTCATCCGCGGGCACCGGGATTCCAGACTGCGTCATGGCGACCATGAGGCCGACTGTCTTGAGCAGAACAGTCTTCCCTCCCGTATTCGGGCCGGTGACCACGAGCACTGTGAGGTCGTGGCCCATCTTCAGGGACAACGGGACGGCGTCGCGCCCGAGGAGCGGGTGGCGGGCATTCCTGATAGTGAGAGTAGGTGATGCGTCGCTGGCCGACAGGTCGATGAGGGTGGCTTCGGCCGCCTTCGCCTCGTGCGCGTAGCGGGCTTTGGCCACCGCTACCTCGAGACGCGTCATCACCTCGATATCGTGTGCCATCTCCTCGCGGTTTGCGCCGAGAGCTTCACTTCTTTCCTGGAGCAAGCGCTGTATCTCTGTACGTTCTTCTAGTTCGAGCTCGCGGAGCACGTTGCCAGGCTCTATCATGCTCCAGGGTTCGATGAAGACGGTTGCACCACTGTTGGAAACGTCGTGAACGATGCCCTGGAGTTCACGGCGGAACTCGGACTTGACGGGAATGACATAACGCCCCTCCCGTTGAGTCACCACCGTGTCGGAAACGAGGTGTTGTCCTTCCGGCGACGCGAGGAACTGCTCAAGTCGTGATACGAGTTCCCTGCGTTCTTCTACCAGCTCACGTCGTATCTGCATCAGCCTTGGGGAGGCCGTGTCCAGTATCTCTCCCGCCGGACCGATACCGCGGGTCACTTCGCGGGCGAGCCCAGTGAGATCGCTCAGCGCCTGGCCAATGGCCCACAGGCGGGGCAGCTCATCGCTCATGTGCTCGATGCGGTGCCGCGCGCTCGCGACAGCCTCTAGTGTTGCTGCAATCTCCATCAACTCCCATGGCTCCAGCACTTTGCCCTGGGCGGCAAGGCTGATGGCCGGACGTATGTCCGTAATCGCGCCCATTGCGAAGTCGGGTTGCAGCGAAAGGAGGCGCCTTGCTTCGGCACATTCGGCCAAGAGTTCTTTGATTGCCTGCCTGTCGTTTGATGGTTGCAGGTCTGCTATCGCTCTTCTGCCAAGCTCGAAGCTGGCGTGGCGAGCTACCAGCGCTTTGGCATGGTCGAATTCAAGCAGTTCGAGACTCTTGGTATCCATGGCATATGTCAGGCAGGGAGCATTCCGTCCAGGACGCAAGGTGCGCATCGGTATGCTGACCCGCGTGAGCAGGCGCGTCAAGCCAGGCTATACGCCGTAGCGGGCGGCAATCTCGGGGTCGTAGGGTGACCTCCGCCCCTGGCATACCTCACGGCGACAGAGCTGGCAGCTCTCGAACCGCACCTCCGTCGGAAAGAAGATGCCTGAGACGGACTTGACCGGTATCATGAGTAACTTGTCTGTGAGTCGTACTCCTATGCTACCCTCGACGTCGCCGAGCAGGTCGAAAAGAGGACGCTGTTCCTGCAAGGGCCAGTCTTCGAGCGAACCCGGCGCCATCCTTGAGAGCTTGCCGACCGAATAGGTCTCAATTATGTGGCGCTGCACGCGACGCCGTGCGGCCTGTACGGCGAGCATCTTGATGCTGTCAAGACAATACGAGGCCATAAGGTCGGAAGGAGACACATCAAGTTCATCCATCTCGGTGCCGCACGTTGCTACGAATGGAAAGACACGCCCGACGTTCTCGAGCAACTGGCGCAGCACTCCGCTGTTGAAATTGTGGCCATCGAGCGAGATTGTCCGTTCGGAGACAATCTCGACGTACGCTATTGTATACATAGCTTTGGGTCGGGCAACTTCGCGTGCCCGCGCTGCCATCTCTTCCACGAGCTTGGTGAGACCCGGCGTGATCTTGCGTGCGCGCATCGTCTGCAGCACGTCCTCGACCTTCAGTTCGACCGGTATATCGTGGAATACCCAGACTTTTTCTTCGTTCTCTCCGCCGTGTGTCATCGTGGCGACACGGTACACGAACTGAAGCACCCTGTCCAATAGACGTACGCTGCCGGTCGGCTTTACTCAGAGGCTCTGATATACTTGCCCGACTGTCATGAACTTCGATCTTCCGTACGCGTCACATCGGCGACCGGTACTTGGCTCGAATGTGGTTGCGACATCTCAACCTCTCGCTGCTCAAGCCGGACTAAGGATGTTCCTTAAGGGAGGCAATGCAGTCGACGCTGCGGTGGCCGCCGCGATATGCCTTACCGTGGTCGAACCGACCATGAATGGCATCGGTGGCGATTCCTTCGCACTTGTGTGGGATGGAACGCGCGTCCACGGTCTCAATGCGTCGGGGCGCTCGCCGGGAGCGTGGACACAAACGCGTTTTCAAGGACTTAACGAAATGCCCTCTACCGGTTGGGATGCGGTTACCGTCCCGGGTGCCGTGTCAGGATGGATAGAGTTGTCTCGAGCATTCGGGGTACTGCGGTTCGAAGACCTGTTCGAACCCGCAATCGAGTACGCGCACGATGGCTTTCCTGTGTCTCCGTTCGTCGCGGAGACATGGGCTGAGGCATCTGAGAAGTACAGAGCGTTCGAATCCTTTGTCCACACGTTCCTTGCGGAAGGCAGGGCGCCGGCGGCGGGTGAATGGTTCAACGCGCCGGATCACGCCCGGACGCTGAACGAACTCGCTGATACCTTTGGGGAATCGCTCTATCGTGGTCGTCTGGCCCGCGTCATCGATGAGTGGTCTCACGAGACGGGCGGACTTATGACTGCTGAGGACCTTGCCGCGCATGAGGCCGAGTGGGTTCGGCCACTTGAAATCGATTTCGGCGACTATGTGGTGCATGAGATCCCACCCAACAGCCAGGGCGTGGCTGCACTGATCGCGCTGGGTCTTCTTCGGAGTAGAGCTGTTGCGGGTTCGCAGCCGGCTTCACCGGAGGCAACGGAACTCCAGATTCTGGCAATGGACAAAGCGCTTGAACGGACCAGGGCGGTCGTAGGGGATCCGGTGCATATGAAGATCGCGGTTGGTGAACTTCTTGACCCGGGGTATCTGGCGCGCGAGGCAGCATCGCTGCAGGCAGGTCCTCAAGGGACAGTGCGTGAACCAGGCAGAGGAAGCGACGATACGGTGTACCTGGCCACGGCCGACCAATCTGGAATGATGGTCTCGATGATTCAGTCGAATTACTTCGACTTTGGGTCGGGTCTGGTTGTTCCCGGCACCGGCATAAGTCTTCAGTCTCGTGCCGCGTGCTTCAGCCTTGAACCTGGACACCCGAACAAAGTGGGAGGAGGGAAGCGACCCTTTCACACGCTCTGCCCCGCTTTTGTCACCTCTCAGGGCCGGCCGGTCATGAGCTTCGGAGTGATGGGAGGGCCCATGCAGCCGCAGGGCCACCTGCAGGTGTTTCTGCAGGCGTGTGTACGGGGACTGAACCCCCAGTCTGCCGTAGACGCGCCGCGATGGTTCATCGACATGGACGGTACTGTCGCTTTCGAACAGGGATATGATGCGCGGGTCATGGAGAGGCTTTCACGGAAGGGGATCAAGGTCGATGTGTGGCCGTACGGTACACCGGCCTTTGGCGGCGCACAGGCCGTATATGTGCTCGATCGCGGATACTGTGCCGGCTCAGACCCGCGCAAGGACGGTCAGGCTGTTGCTCTATAGAGAGCTAGGCCTGAGAGAACTGCTGCCCTGGAAACTGCTTCACGAGCCCCGCGAGCGCCTGGTCGAGTAGCAGTGCGAGCATCGCGGCGGGTACGGCACCCTCGATAACAAACGCGAGGTTGTCCTGGATGAGACCTGCCACAATTGGTGACCCCAGCCCTCCGGCTCCAATAACTGCTCCTATCATCGCGGTGCCGACGTTTATGACGACCGAGGTCCGGATACCAGCCAGTATCACCGGCGCAGCCAGGGGCAACTCGACCCTCGCCAGCACCTGCATGCCGGTCATGCCAAGGCCGTGTGCCGCCTCGCGTGATTCCTTGGGTACGGCAAGCAATCCAGCGATAGTGTTGCGGACCACCGGCAACAGGCCGTAGAGAAAGAGCGCGAGAATCGTAGGCTCAAGACCGAATCCCATGATTGGCACCGCGAGTGCGAGTACCGCGACAGGTGGAAACGTCTGTCCTAGCGCGGTGAGGTCGCTGGTTATCGCCAGGAAGGGACGACCAACGTCGCGTGTGACGAATACACCAAGAGGTATTCCGATCGCGACCGTAAGCGTGCTGGAGATGGCGATGAGCATGGTATGCTGCAGGACAAGAGTGAGCAGGTCGGCCCTGGGATGCAGCACCTGTGACTCGTCAGGAAACAGGCTGGAGAGTACATGCTCCCACAGCTGGTTCTGACTGACCAGTACGATGTAGGCCACCGCCAGGACGCCGATGACCACCCATCGCGTGCGTATGGGAAGGCTCCTACTCATCCTTGCTGATTGTCGCCTCCTCGACGTCTCCGAGCGACACTTCACCGAGCAGGTGCTTCTGCTTGTCGACCACGGGTATGTCCCGGACTCCCTGTCCGAGCATCCGCGACAGGGCCTCCCTCAGGCTTGCACTCTCAGTAATAGCGACCTCGTCAACGTTCACTTCCACCAGGTCGTTTTCGCCGTCCGGGGCGCGCGTATCCAACCACCCTTTGAGCCTGTCATCCTCGTCAACCACCCATACGAATCTGCGCGACGTCTTTGCCCCGAGGTCAGTCTCGGAAATGCGTGGCGCTTCCTTCATGAGCGTGGTCACACCGAGGCGCGACAGGCGTTTGAGCGCACGATCAGAGCCCACAAAGTCGTGGACGAACTTGTTCTTCGGGTGCGCAAGGAGTTCTTCCGGCACGTCGTATTGAACGAGCTCTCCTGCGCGCATCACAGCGACCCGGTCGGCGAGCGTGATTGCCTCGTCGAGGTCGTGTGTGACCAGGACTACCGTCTTGTGAAGCTCCTTCTGGATCGCCATGAACTGCTGCTGTAGCCGCTCCCGGGTGAGCGGGTCGACTGCTCCGAAGGGTTCGTCCATGAGCAGTATCGGCGGGTCGGCTGCGAGGGCACGGGCGACTCCGATTCTCTGAGCCTCGCCGCCCGAGAGTTGTGCGGGGTACTTGCCGGCGTACGTATCCGGTGAGAGCCCGACGAGCTGAAGCAGCTCCTTCGTACGTGCGTCGATTCTGGCCCGGTCCCACTGCAGGATGTTGGGTACGACCCCGATGTTTTGCGCAACGGTCATGTGAGGGAAGAGCCCGACGCTCTGTATGGCATACCCTATCGATCGCCGGAGAATTTCGGGTCGCTGCGACCGCGTGTCGTTTTCATCGATGAAGATGTGACCGGCGGTGGGTTCGATAAGGCGGTTTATCATGCGCAGGGTGGTTGTCTTGCCGCAACCCGATGGTCCGATCAGAACGCAGACCTCCCCATCTTTGATGTCAATCGAGAGGCCTTTCACTGCCTCTGTGGTATCGTAGGTTTTCGTAACCTCTTTGATCTGAATCATTGTTCCTCCGGGCGCATGCCACTGGGTGTCAGCGCACGTACGACAAGCCTCATTCCGGTATCAGTGACAAGCGCAAGCGCGATAACGGGTAGTGCGCCCATCAGGATGAGGTCGGGCGCAGCCTGACCGAGTCCCTGGAAGATGAAGTGGCCAAGCCCGCCGGCGCCGATGAGCGCGGCCACTGCTGCATTCCCGACTGCCTGGACCGACGCAGTCCGAACACCCTCGGCGATTAGCGGTGCGGCGAGCGGGAATTCCACCCTTCTAGCCAGTTGTCGCCTGCTCATCCCCATTCCCCGGCCGGCGTCCATGGCGGCCGGGCTTACCTGTTTCAGTCCGGCATATGTGTTGTGAACGATAGGAAGGAGTGAGTACAGCACTAGCGCTATGAGAGCCGGAGTGACTCCGACGCCCCTGATTCCCATGTCACGAAGCACCGGGTACGCGTGGCTCAATGCGGCCAGAGGCGCTATCAGCAGCCCGAAGAGTGCGAGGTTGGGGATCGTCTCGAGCGTGCTTGCGACCAGGAATATGGGGCGTTCCGCACCTCTGCTCCTGGCAGCTCTGATACCCAATGGGATGGCGATGAGCGCCCCGACGCCGACGCTGCCGAACGCAAGCAACAGGTGGCGCATGGTCTCCTGTGCAAACCTCTGCTCGTTGCCTGCGAACTCTTGCGCGAGTGACAAGTCGTTGTAGAATCCGGCAAGACCGAATGCAAGTATCGCGGCAGGGCCGCTCCATGTAATGATTCTCTGTATGAGGGGACGGTCGCTCAATTGGCGGTGCGCGTTATGGATGAGAATGTACCCTGCAAGCAGAGCAACCCACACTCCCGAACCGAGAGATGCTCGTCCAGTCCTCTCGGTCGTCGCGAGTGCATCGGAAGCACCGGTGCCGGCCAGTACCAGTATCAAAGGAAGCAGCACGGTCCCACAGACACCGATGAGGAGCAGCTTCCGTTCCGCTGTGGGGCCGAGGCTTGCCCGCAGACACGCAAGCCACAGCCCGACGACGATGATTGCGGCAACGGGGCCTCCAACTGAAAGGAGCCCGAGACCTTCACCAGCGGCCAGTCGGCTGGTTCGGAGGGTGAGCCATGGCAGCAACGTTGAAGCCGTGCCCAGTACGGCTCCGGCCAACGCCACGCAATTGCAGCGTGCCACTTATGCGCGAGGTCTCCCCCAAAAATCCTATGAGGCCAAGAACCCTTCGGTCCTGAGGTAGTCTCCGGCCACGAATGCCGGGTCCTCGCCCTCGAACGCTATGCGCGCATTGAGCGCCTGCAGCGTCTCAAGCGTCAGCGTCTCGAAGACAGGGTTGAGGATGTCGGACATCTCCGGGTAGTCCTGGTATACCTCTCCCCTGACGATAGGTGCCGGCTGGTATATGGGCTGAGCCCCGAGCGGGTCTTCAAGCACCATGAGGTCGAGCGCGCTCAATGAACCATCAGTACCGTAGGCCATCGCGGCGTTGACGCCATCAGTACCCTGTGCGGCCGCCTGCTCGGTCTGGGCGGTGTTTCCACCTGAAAGGGTAAGCAACTGGTCTTCGCTGAGGTCGAATCCGTAGGCTTTCTCAAACGCCGGAAGTGCCACGGGGCTGGTCACAAATTCCTCGGACGCGGCGAGTTTGACGTATCCGCCTCCGTTCACGTAGTCGGCGAAGTCCTCCAGTGTCTCGAGGTTTTCGTCTTCAGCCAGCTCCTGCGGCACTGCAATGGCCCAGGTGTTGTTAGCGGGGGCGGGTTGGAGCCAGACCACGCCATTCTCCTGCAGGTCAAGCTCGGCTACTGTCTCGTAGCCATCTTGTGCGTCGTTCCAGACATCGGAGTCGGTCATGTCGAAGAAGAACGCACCGTTCCCTGTGTATTCAGGGTAGATGTCAATCTCTCCGCTGAGCAAGGCCTGTCGAACTATCTGGGTGGGTCCAAATGATGACCTGTCGACTACCTCGAAGCCGGCATCCCGGAATAGCAGGATTATCATGTTAGCAAGCAGGCCGCCTTCTGTATCGATCTTGGAACCGACGGTGATAGGCTCCTGGCCGGCGTCTCCCGATGTGCACCCCGTCAGCAACGAGGCAAGCAGCAGACATAACGCGGCCGCTATTGTAAGACCCGTACGCATCGAAATCTCCTTCCGCACCGCACCACACAATACTTTCGCCGGTGAGTGGGCACCTTGCTGGCTATTCCTGGTAATCTACGCTGCAACCCATTGTAGCCACATTCAGTCGATTTGTCGTCTTTCGTGCACGGCGAATGCTGCAGGTTGATCGATAGCGAAGAGAGAAGAAACGGTCCGTGGCGGCGCGTTCGTGCCCACCACAGGCGCAAACGAGACTCAGCCTTTCTTGATCTGCGACCTGATGTGGCTGAATAGCTCTTTCTCCCGTTCAGCGTGATCCAGTATCTGTCCGCGCAGGTTCTCGATGTTGTATTTCATGCCCCATCCTTCACCTTCCCACACCTCGATGCGTGCGCCGCCGGAGGCGATGGCCTCGGCATCCGCGCGCAGCCTGTCGATGTGGGACAGCAGGGCGGTGTGTTCCTTCAGCAGTTCGTCAAGGGCCTTCACCATCTCCGGTGTCCCTTCTTCTTTGAACGCATCTGCAAGCGCAGTCTCCTCACGTTTGAAGTGGATGCGCAGCCCGCGGTCGAGGGATTCGAGTTGCTGTTTCCAGCGGTTGAAGCCGACGCCTTGGTCGTTCAGGGAGCGTGGTACGAAGTCATTCTTGCGCTGTTCGGGCGACAGCCGCGCAGCGGCCTCGACATCGCCGCTCACGTCCTTTAGCGACTTGAACTCGGCGCCAATATCCTCGTGTTCGGCAAGGATCTCATCAACAAGCCTGACAGCTTTGCTCATCGAAACACCTCCAGAGAGGCAATTATAGTTGTCGGCGCTCGTATAAGTAAACACGAAGGTGGTGCGGGGTGAGCGACGCTATGTAACGCCGCTCACCTCGCGTTGAACGTATACCGATTCAGGAGAACGCTGCCTTGAGCGCCTCGACGCTCGCAATCCAACCGGCGTCGTCTTCAGTCCACGGTACGGATACAAGCGATAGACGCACCGCACCGGCTTCTCCTCCGTAGAACTGGTTGCAGGGGACGGTGACGATGCCTGTCTGGTCGATGAGGCGGTCAGCAAATCCCTTACAGGGCTCGTCGCCCGTCTTAACCAGTACATAGAGGGCGCCGAACAATCCGTTTGCGGGCAGCAGAAGGTGGTCGCCCATGCGTTCGATAAGAGTCGTTAGCCGGTTGGCAAGCACCCTGCAGACCCATTCGTAGCTCCGGGGTTGGTCGAGGAATCGTTTGAGTACCTCGGTGCCGGCGATGAATGATGGAGTGGGGCTGCTGAGGTTTTCTCGACCGACGATCGCCTCCATGTTGTCGACCCACTGCGGGCTTCCGTAGGCAAAACCGAATCGTAGACCGGCGATGAGCGCAGACTTGGACAGGCTGGACAGGATGCACATGTGCTGCGAGTATTCCTCACCAAGTTCCCTCAACTGGTTCAGTGTCTCGTTCAGCATTTGTGGATCGAAGGTGGCCCGACCCGATTCGAGACGGAGGAGCGTGAGGAGGTAAGGTGCGTCCCACACGAGCGCCCCCTCGTGCTCAACCATTATCTTGACCATCTGGGAGAGCTGCTCGACCGACATCAAACCGGTCGGGTTGTTCGGCATGCTGACATAACACACGGCATTGCGTGTCGCCTTGCTGCGGAAGTCGTCGAGGTCGATGTCAAGGCCATCCGTCATGCGCACGCGGACCTCTTCACAGCCATGAGCCCGGATGATGCCGGAAGCCGGTCCGTATTCCCACTGCGGTATGAGGACCCGTGTGCCCGGCTTGATCGACCTGAGGGCGGCCGTCATCGCCTGCTGTCCTCCAGCAGTGACTATCACCCGGTTGGTGTCGGCATCTCCTATGGGGATGCCATGGAGTTCACGGAAGTACCGCGCGACCAGGCCGCGTATGGCGTCGGTCCCTCCGGTAGGGGAATACGCGACGCCGCGTGGAGTCGGGTAATAGGAGTTCATGATTCCGTCGCGCAGACCGTGAACGACCGCTTTCAGGTCGTCAGGGACGTCTTCGCTTACCTCAATCTCCATCTTCGAGAACACTGGCTGGCTTACCATCAGGTTGCCGATGTTGCCACTGCTGAAGTCGAAAACTTCGAGTCCCTTGTCCTTTCTCTGCACTGCCTTTGACATTGCTTCCCGGATCGCGGGAGCGGGTGGGCTTGGGAGTAGATATTCCTGTGTCATCGAACGACCTCCCTTCACAGATGAGTGTTCGGCCGAGAAAAACGCGGCACGCGAGTCTGTGAGAATAATAGGGGAGCCTGTTGCTTGAGGCAAGAGGCCTGAGCGCGTGTGGCAGCGCAAGTACAATAAAGGTGTCACCTGAGGTGACCGTGACCTTGACCGGGCGCGAGCGTACATCTTGAACAGCCCGCTTACTGGTCCGTAGACAATGCTCAGGTTTGTGGGGTCAGGAGGGTTTCGAGTCCATCTGCCAAACCGGTGCGCGGCAACCCTGGACGTCCGGCCGGGCTGTGCTCCGCGCGGTTACATCTCTTCGGGCGCAGAAACACCCATGAGGTCGAGTGTTCGCACCAGTACCGCCTTGGTCGCGAGGACCAGGCGCAGCCTTGCTTGTGTCATCGGGTGGTCTTCTGTAAGCACACGGCATTGCTTATAGAATGCGTGAAACACCGTTGCCAATTCCTGCGCGTAGTACGGCAAGTGATGTGGTTGAAGTGTACGCGCGACCGTATCGATGACTTCGGGGAATCGCGAAAGGGCACGAAGGAGGTCCATCTCGGCCTGCTCTTTCAACAGGCAGACGTCCGCCTCTCCCTGCACAACGCCACGCTCGACTGCTCCCCGCAGGATGCTCGCGATGCGGGCATGTGCGTACTGCACGTAGTACACCGGGTTGTCGGCCGATTGCCTCTTTGCCAGCTCGATGTCGAAATCCATCTGGCTGTCAGCAGACCGGGACAAAAAGTTGTAGCGACATGCGTCGGGGCCAACCTCGTTAATCAGCTCGCGCAGTGTCACGACGTCGCCACTCCGCTTGGAAGCCTTCACTATCTCCTCGCCGCGCCGCAGGCTTACAAGTTGGCACGTGAGTACGGTCAGCTTTTCGGGATCTTGTCCGAGCGCCTTGACGACCGCCTTCATACGCGGGATGTGTCCCTGGTGATCCGCTCCCCAGATGTCGATAACCCAGTCGTATGCCCGGTTTATGAGTTTGTCGTAGTGATAGGCGATATCGGAAGCGAAATAGGTTGGACTACCGTCTGTGCGTATGAGTACGCTGTCCTTGTCCTCGCCCATCAGGCTTGATTCGAACCACACCGCGTTTTCTCGCTCTGTTACCATGCCGCTATCACGGAGCAACGCCATGACGCGCTCGTATTCGCCACTGTCGTGCAGGGACTGCTCGCTGAACCATGAATCGAACACGACATTGAGTCGTGCGAGGTCTTCCTTTATCGCTTCCACCATGAGCTTGGTGCCCAATTCTGAGAGGGTCTGTATGGCCTTATCCTCGTCGTCCATGGTGGCGAATCGGTCGCCATAGGTGTCCACAAGCGTTTGTGCCAGTTCACGAACGTAGTCGCCCATGTATCCCTCTGATGGCATTTCGAGGTCGTCGCCGAGCGTCTGCCGGTACCGGACGTACAATGAGCGGCCGAAGGTACGGATCTGGTTGCCGATGTCATTCAGATAGTACTCGCGGTCGACCTGGTAGCCGGCCGCAGAGAGGACGTTCGCCAGCGTGCTGCCGAGTACGGCACCGCGACCGTGGCCGACATGAAGAGGACCGGTCGGATTAGCGCTTACGAACTCTATCTGGATCCGTGCGTCACAGCCCAGGTCCAGGTCACCGTAGGCCACGGGGTCTACCAGTATGGTGTCGGTCAGGCCCTGCAACCACGAGGGCCTGACTGTGAAGTTGATAAACCCGGGTGCTGCGACGCTTATCGACTCCATCTCGGGCATTTCGCCGAGATGTCTGACGATGATGTGAGCGAGTTGCAGGGGATTCATGCGCACGGACCTTGCCAGTTTCAGTGCGATGCCTGTAGCGAAGTCACCGTGGGCGACCTGGTCCGGTCGTTCAACAATGATTTCAGGCAGCGTTGTGAACGTGATTTCGTCGTCTTCCTGTGCGGCGAGGATTGCGGTTCGTATTCGTTCTTGAAGTTCAGCCTTAAGCATTGTCGGTCAACTCCACTCTACGTCCCTGCTCCATAGGCGCTCGACTCTTTCTCTCAGAGGCGCATATTGCGGGGCGCTCTGGAAATCGCGGTCCTGAATCAGTCGAGCCGCTTCTTCGCGGGCGATTTCCAGCGTTGAAAGGTCTGTTAGTGTAGCAACTCTGAGTTGAGGTAAGCCACTCTGCTGCGTTCCGAGGAAATCGCCCGGGCCTCTGAGCTTCAGGTCGTGCTCAGC
>CAZKHH010000051.1:0-13747 GCA_964552485.1 uncultured Dehalococcoidales bacterium
GCTGCTTACGGAGTCGCAGTTCTTGAAGATCTGCCGTGACGTCCTGGGCAACTAGAGACTGTATACAGGGAAGTCTGATTCAAGGCCCGCTGACAAGGTCCGGCAGGGATCGGCCGTCGGCGGGCCTTCGTGTGTGGGTATGCGGATCCAGGGTAATAAAATGGGGAAGGGAGGCTCCCCTCTCCCTTCCCCGGCTAAGGAGGGAAAGTTGAGATCATGCCCTGGAGGAAAAGAAGTGAGGGAATTAGGGCAAATCGGATGTATGCTAGCATGGCCCCATAGGGCTGTCAACTTCGGTGAGGGGGTTCGCGCCTGACCTTTCAGACCTTCGATGCGTAACGACGAACGCTATCACGAGCCTGTTTGCCCCACGTGCGGGCGCGCATTGCGCTATGACGCTGCGATGGGGTTGTGGTGGTGTCCCGACGCCGACTGTGGCACAGTGGTCAAGCAGGAGGTGCACCGGTATCATGGTTCACCCCGCGACTTCGTGTCTGAAGAAGAGGTCGACGAGCAATGGCCGCCCGAGCAGCGCAGTATCGTCCGCAGAGTTATCTTTGCAGTCGGCGCGATCATCCTCATAATCGCCATCCTTGCAATGGTCCTGTCACCTCTGCTGTGGCCGCGGCGACCTGTGTTATCCGTATCGCCAGGGAACATGCAGTTCGAAGACCCGGACGGGGCATCCGGTTTACCCCAGGCGTTCGCCATACAGAACGATGGCAGGGGAGAGTTGACGTGGACCCTGGAATGCGACCGGGGCTGGTTGCAGCTTCATCCCTTGTCAGGGGCCGTGGAGGAAGGTGTCGATGTTGTTACCGTGACGGTCGACGCTCGCGGCCTGGCGGCCGGAAGTCACGCCGCAACGTGTACCGTCACCGCTGAGGGCGCCCATAACTCGCCACAGTTTGTCAATGTTGTCGTCACTCTGTCTCTTCCACCGGAGGGACGGGCACTTCTGCACACCTTGGGACGGGGTGCCGATGTCTACTACGAAGAGCAGCCACCTTATGTGGAAGGGCCCACAGGTAGACCGATTGACCTCACTAATAATGGCAAGGCTGAAGACGTATCGTGGGACGAACTGATCGCGTTCGTCGTCGAGGACGATACCGATCAGAGTCCATATATTGAAGATTTTCGTATGTGCGGAACATTCGCCGAGGAACTGCACAATAATGCCGAGGCGGCGGGCATCCGCAGTGCGTGGGTATCTGTTGATTTCGCGGACACCGATATCGGGCACGCTCTGAACGCGTTCGTCACAACTGACAAGGGGCTTGTTTTTGTCGACTGCACCGGAGCGGACGAGTCGTTGGTAAGCGAAGACATGGATTTGGAAATGTGCGACTATGACAAGGTAGCGTATGTGGATATCGGTAGCCACTACGGCCTTATCTCGCTGGACCACGCCCGGTCGCCGTCGTATTCTTTCTACGAAGAGTATTGCGCGGCCTGGAAGGACTATATGGCCGACCTGGATGAATACAATGCGCTCGCCGATCAGTACAATCGACTTCTGGAAGGTGGAGACACTCGTGATGTGAGGAACGCCCGGCGGCTGGCGGCTGAGCTACAGTCTCGCCGGTTACAACTCGAGATGGACCAGGAGGTTCTCGGTTCCTGCCGGTGGAACCGGCTCGGTATTGTTGAACGCCTTAAGTTGTACTGGTAGATGTCGCGGGACAAGGCTCAGGAAGGGCGCGCCGACTCGCACGGGACGGCGGTCTGACAGAGCCCGCAGCCGGTTATGGTGACTCCGTGCTTCTTGCGCAGCGGCCGCAGCGTCTCGTCCTGATATTGTTTGCAGAGCACCTTGTCATGGCCGTCCGAGCTGATTGCGCCCGCCGGACATCTCTTGATGCACGCACCGCAGGTACCGCGCGACAAGAAAGGACAGTTGCTCGTATGCGTTGCGTATTCCCTCTGAGTGACCGGCAACGGCACATCGGTGATAACGCTGCCGCACCTCATGGCCTTGCCGGCAGGCGTGATGAACCCGTCGCAAAGGCCGAAAGTCCCGAGTCCCGCTGCGAAAAGCGCGTGCCTCTCGGACCACGTGGAGGACGGTCTTCCCGAGGCATCGGTGAGGGACTTGAAAACCGGTGAGATCGCAGGCGCCACGGCGGTCGCGCCGTGGCGCTGAATATACCTCTCAACCTCTGTTCGCAACTCGTCGTTGAATGCCTCCCCGTAGAAATAAGTATGTATCCATCTCTCGGACGGCTCTGAGGTCATCTCTGCGTTGCTCTTGCGTGTGGCATGACTGATTGGCAGTACCCAGCAGAGGACTCGTGCCTCGGGCGGTGTGTCCTGAATTGAATGCCCGCCTGCCTTGGCAAGTACTTCCCGCGGTGTCAGATGGAAGTCTCCAATGATTCTCTTGTACGACTGAAACAGCGGGTCGTCGCCATCTGCCACTCCTAGAAGAGGCTCTTCGAAGATAGGGCTGTTGTCGATTCGATGGAGTCGGTTTCGAAGACTGGTGTGTACCAGATGGCGTATAAACCCGCTGATAGCTTCGAGAGAGAGTGGGTCTTCCATGGGGCGTGCTCCTTGATTGGGACTATTCGCCTGAGCCAGGCAGACGCCAGCCCTGGATGTCGTTGGCGCAGATAATGCCTGATATGGTCACCGATTCAAGTCCCGCACCGGGGAATGTGGATGCGCCGACGAAATAGAGCCCCTTGATTGGTGCTCGGAAATGCGGGCGCCGGGTTCCGTTTGCCTGACTGAATCCGTAAAGTGCTCCCTCTGGCATAGCCGTATAGGACTCGAGTGTGCGTGGACTGGCGGCATCGAGCGTCTTGACATTGGCGCTGAGCCCCGGAATGACTTCTTCAGTCTTGCGAATGAGGAGCGCCGCGAACTGTCGCTTGCGGTCGTCGTAGTCACGGGCTTCCCGCGATGGAAACTCGCGGTAGCCGACCGGTGCGATGATTGTGAGACTTGAACGACCGCGCGGCGCCATTCTCTGGTCGACGTTGGAGTTGATGAAGATGGTGAAATCACCGTCGATATGCTGGATGATCGAGGGCAGAGAACTGAGATCCTGCTCCACGCCCGCGTACACGATGAATGCCGACCGGGACATCTGGAGACTCTTGATGAAATCGATATAGGGGCCACCCACCTCTGAGGCCTCCAGCAGCTGTAGCACGCACGTGCGCGCATTCACGTTGGCAACAACTACGCCGGCCTGGAAGATCTCTTCCCCTGAACGGACACCTCGCACCTGGCGGCGGTCTGTGAGGATGCGGTCGACCTTGTAATTGGGCATGACGGTGCCGCCGTTCTGCTCAACCACTTCGGCGAGGGTTGTGGCGTACGCGCGTGGCCCGCCCACCGGAAAGTGACTGCCGGCGAGGTATTGTCCCATGGTGCCCAGCAGCGCACGAAGGCCTGGTGTGCTGTTGGCGGGCGTGCCGTTCTGTCCTGCTCCGGTTGAAAGCAGCGCCTTGAGGTTACCGCTGCTCAGGTGCTCGTCCAGCTTCTGCTGGAACGTCTTGCCAAGCCAGTCGTACAAAGCTGGATACGCCTTTGGCAGACGGGCGACTGCCCTGTCTCCAAGAAGCTGGACGGTGAGGTGGTCGGGTAGCGGAACGCCGTGATGGCCGCTGTACTGATAAAGCTGAAAATACGCTTCGGCGGCTTCCTGGTAGAACGACGCAATGCCGTCCCGTTCCTCCGGGAAGACATCTCCGAGTGATGCGACCAGCCTGGAGACGCCCGAGGGCATTTCGACGACATGTCCTTTGTAGATGTGTCGGAGCGAGTTCTGTGTGAATCGGCCGTCGGCCGGGACGCCCAGCTCTGAAAGCAGGCGCGTGAGCGGTCCGTTCTCCCATGCACCCGAGATTCCTGACAGGCCCATGCTGAAGATATAGTCATCCCTCATCAGCGAGCCACAGTAACCTCCCACCTGCGCCTGCTGCTCCATGACAAGGACCTTGTAGCCGTGCTTGGAGAGAAGGGCAGCTGTAGTGAGACCGCCTATTCCGGCACCCACAACGGCCACATCGAATTCGTTCTGCTGTTTGCTGCGCGTGGGCGCCAACGGAACGTGCCACTCGTATGGCCGGTACTGTTGTCGGATGAGAAATGCTGCGCCCTTTGCCTGGAAGACGGCGCCGAAGATCAGGCCGACGACGAATAGCGCGATCACAGGCACGCTGACGATAGCCAGTGTGGAGAACCACACGGTCACGCCCGCCAGAAAGAAGACGCCCGCCCACACGACGCTGACGATGCTGTGCACTGATATGAATGTGGGGTTGCGCCAGTAGTGGCGCGGATAGTCGCATCGCGCAGCATCTGCGCTGAACGGCCGCCGGATGAGCACCGACACTACTGCCATCGAGAACAGCGTGGCAAGGCTTAGTTCACCTGCCTTGTCGACAAACAGGATTGTGTCTTGAACGAAGGTTGACGCGGCGGCAGCCAGGAAGTACGCCAGCGATACGAGGTCCATGATCCTGAACGACTGCGTCCAGGTCTGGTGCGCCAGCAACGCGAAGCATAACCCCAGGGCAACGAGTATCCCATCCGGGCTGGACAGGTACCAGTACACTGCCCACGGGATGAAAGGAAGCACCTGGATGATGATTCCCGTGGAAGGCTGTCGCATGGTTCGCATTCCCGTTTCCGGGTTGTTCTGATCCTGCATGGTCCGCTTTTCCTCCACCGTCCCTGCCACGGGACCTATGCATCAAGTAATGAGAAGGATGCCCAGACATCTTGTCACGGGATGGTCAGTTGGTCAATACGGACAGGCTGTCTCGCTGCATCTCGCTGGTTATGCTGATGCTAGGATATCTGTGGCAGCGCAGTACAGGAGGTGAGATGGAAGCTGTAGAAGGCTCCGTAGGAAGGCTGTTCGTTCTTCGGCTTGAAGATGGCGACATGGTGCCGGATTGCATCGAATCGTTCGCCCGGGAGCGCGGCGTTCGCGTTGCACAGGTGCTCTTGATTGGTGGCATGGGACAAGGGGAGGTTGTGACCGGACCGCGTGATTCCTCAACGATGCCGCCAGACCCCATACTCATCCCTGTTGATGGGGCGCATGAGGCTATAGGCGTTGGGCTGCTCGTGCCTGACGAAGACGGAGTACCTCGATTGCACATTCACGGTGCCCTGGGACGGGGAGGGAAGACTACCACCGGATGTCTGCGTAATGGTGTCTCGACCTGGTTCATGAGCGAGGCCGTAATCCTTGAAATCAGAGGGGACATAAGCCGTGGCAAAGACAAAGTGAGTGGCCTCTCGCTGCTGCGGCTTGGCTGAACGGTTGTCCGCTGTGTAGGCTTTCGTGAGCGCACCCGTGGTCTAGGGAATCAGGCTAAGCGAGTCGAGCACATCTCGAAGCTGCGTGCGTGACTCTGGGCTGAGTCTGCCAACCGGCCTCCTGCATGGTCCTGCATCTATGCCGATCATGCCCAGAGCCTCTTTGATGACCGCCGGGAAGGTTCCGAGTGAAAAGGTATCCCTCAGGCGCGCAAGTTGAGCTTGTGTCGTTCGCGCTGTCGCAAAATCCCCGCAACACCACGAGTCGAATATCTTCATGAGGAAACCCGGCGCGACGTTACCGGTTGCCGCTACTGAACCTGCTCCGCCATACAGCAGAGTGCCGAGAACGAGGGTGTCCCTTCCAGCGAATACGCGAAAAGAAGGAGAGGTAGCGTTGATGTAAGCGGCTGTCGTTGCAAGGTCTCCGCTGCTGTCTTTAATACCTGCGATATTGTCTATTGCTGCCAGTCTCGTTACCAGCGTCACCGGGAGGTGATTGCCGGTGCGCGCGGGGTTGCCGTACAGCAGCACCGGCAAGCGCGTTGAGGCTGCAACGGCCCGGTAGTGTTCGTACATCTCCTCTTGGTTCGGGTTGATGAATGCCGGTGTTATAACCGACACCGCATCGGCGCCTGCGTCTTCGGCCATCTTCGTGAGCGCGATGGCTTCTCTTGTGGTCGTGGCCCCCGTGCCGGCGTAGACCGGCACCCGACCCTTCACGGCATCGAGCGTCGTCTCTATCACCGCTTTCTTCTCCTCCGGTTCCATGGTGAAGTATTCCCCCTGGCTTCCGAGGACGAATACGCCGTGGACACCGGCCGCAAGCACGTGTTCAAGCAGCTTGACCAGAACGGAAAGATTGACTGATTCATCAACGTTAAAAGGCGTCACGAGTGCTGGTACAATGCCGACCGGGTCGATTGCCATGATGCCTCCTTGTGGCGTAGCTGGCGGTAGTGTAGGCTGAGTCGATATTGAAATCAACGAATCCTCGCAATCGCTCTTGGGACCCCGTGCCCGGCACCCCGCCGGCGTTGCTGATAGACGGTTGGTGTAGATGAGTGCTTTGGTGAAGGTGCTCTTCGTATGCCGGGGCAATCTGTGCCGGTCTCCTATGGCTATGGCGTTGTTTCAGCACCTCCTGACTGACAAAGGAGAAACCGGTGCGGCTTGCGATTCCGCTGGCTACTACGAATGGGAACCCTTCCCTCGTGAAGCCCACCCGTTTGCCCGGCGAGCCGTCGCTCAGGTGATCGGTACCGATGCGCTCGCGGCTCACAGAGCCAAACCATGGTCTGACCGATTGGTCGAATGGGCCACCCGTATTGTGGTAGCAGAGGAGTGGATGAAGTGTGACTTCCCGGCCGATAAGGTGGTCACGCTGCGAGGACTAGCCGGAGAGAAGGGCGACGTGTGTGACCCGTATGGGCAGGAATTTGAGACTTACGTGCGTTGCTGTTCAGAGATCCAATACCTTCTCGAAGCCGGGATGGAACTTCTTCTCATCTCCTCTCCCGGTGCTTCCGCGTAAGGGATAGTCGTCAGCAATCAGCCCAACCCGTTGCCGCTACCGTATTTGCGGCCCTTCCACGATGCGCTGCCACCTGTGAGCCTTGCCACAGTGCCGGTTATGAATGCTGCGAGCAGCACGACGATTCCGATCGGAGAAAGGACTGCTGCCAGAGGGCGTATTCCCAGACTTCTGTCGTAAATTACTCTGGCTATAAGTATCACGCCTACTTGCCCTGCGGACAATGCCACGAACATCGAGCTCACTCCCGGGAGAACAAGACCGAGAAGCAGGGCGACCAACGGGCCCAGGAATAGTAACGCCGTGAGGAGTTCAAGAGCGAGAGTCTTTACCGGCCACGTGAGAGCGAATGCGAAGCCCCACTTTCTGCAGCCTTCCCATACTGAACGCGTGTCGCGGTACATACGACAGCAGGTCACGTCGGACAGTTTAAGTGTGAGGAGACGTCCTCCGGCCTTGCGGGCTTCAATGCCAAGAAACATGTCTTCCAGTATCCTGGATTTGACGGCCTCGTGTCCTCCGATGCGCCAGTACAACTCGCGTGGAAAAAGGATGAACTGACCGATTGTAAAGGAGCGTGGTGCATGATTGCCCGGAATTCTCGCCGTCAGTGGCAGCACTAATAGCAGAAAGAAATACACCACCGGCACGGTTGCAATCTCTGTGAATGATTTCACAATCTGACGCGGATATCCGGACACAATCATTGCCCCGGCCTCGACCGCACGCGGAATAATGGTATTCAGCATGGTCGGCCGATGGGTAGTGTCAGCATCGACGAAAAGAAGATAGTCGCCTGAAGCTGCTCTGGCGAGTTGAATGCACGCATAGGGCTTGCCGCTCCAGCCACGTGGTGGACCCTCGCCATGAAGCAGCCGGAGACGTGAGTCAGCCTGTGCTATCTCTGTGACTATCGCTGCGGTGGCATCCGTGGACTGATCATCGAGCACAAGCACTTCGAAGCTGGGATAGTCTTGAGCAAGTAACGAAGTGACGCAACGCCTTATCGTTTCCTCTTCGTTCCGTGCGGGAATAAGAACAGAGACATGAGGAGCCGGCGACGGGAAGGGGCATGACCGGCGCAAAGGAGCCGTGAGCACGCGCAGATTGAGGCTAAGATTGACCGTGAGCAGGCACAGTATCCCCAGAACCACTAGTTGGAGCGTAGTCATTGTGAGTCAAGTCTGAACCGGGACATCTTCTGTCTTGTGCCGGATGCCGTCGCGCTAACGGGGTGTCAATAGTAGACAAGCGCAAAGGAACGGTCAATCCAGTGGCTTTGGCACCCAGTGATTCTCGTACTACAATCAAGCGGGATCCCGGTAGCCATTACGATGATTCAGTCTGTTGCGGTGAACGGCTATTTTGCGGCAGTAGTTGTCGCATTGCTGGCCGACTATGCAATTCGGACTACGGCGGATGTGCTGAGTCTGCGCTCACTGTGGAAAGGATTGCCGGAGTCACTGCATGGAGTATACGACGAGAGTCAGTACGAGGCTTCCCAACGATATGCAGAAGCCTCGACCAGGGTCGAAATTGTAGAACGCACGACGCTGCTCATTGTGGTGCTTGGATTCTGGTTCCTCGGTGGATTCGCGTGGCTCGATGAGACTGTGCGTGTGTCCGTGTCGTCAACGCTGCCCAGGGGTCTTCTGTACCTTGGGTCTGTCGTGGTTGGTTATGGAGCCCTGAGCCTGCCGTTTGATGCCTACCGTACTTTCTCTCTTGAGAGCAGGTTCGGGTTCAATCGTACTTCAGTGTTCACGTTTCTGTCGGACAGGGCCAAAGCGCTCGCTCTTCTCGTGGTCATCGGAGGAGCACTTGCGGCAATCATCGTTTCGACGTTTATGTGGCTCGGATCGTTTGCATGGTTGTTCTGCCTGATTGCTGTCGCCGTGTTCATACTGTTGACTCAGGCAGTGGCACCCATCGTGATTCTTCCTCTATTCAACAGGTATAACTCCATGCCCGAGGGAGAATTGCGGGCCGCCGTCTTGTCATATGCCTCGTCTGTCAACTTTCCGGTGCAGGACGTGTATGTCATCGACGGTTCACGCAGGTCCTCCCGGGCCAACGCGTTCTTCACAGGTCTGGGACGCAACAAACGCATCGCGCTATTCGATACGCTTATCGAGCGCCACTCTGTGAAAGGACTCATCGCGGTCCTTGCGCATGAGGCGGGCCACTACAAACGTGGTCATATCACGAAAGGTATTGCCGCTACCATCCTGCACGCTGCGATTCTGCTGGCTCTCCTTGGATTCTTTCTCGACCAGCCGGCTCTGTTTCATGCGTTTGGCGTGTCGGACGCTTCGGTCTATGTCGGGCTTGTGCTATTCAGTCTGCTCTACACCCCGGTCGAAACCGCCTTGTCCGTGGTATTCAACATGGTGTCACGGCGTCACGAATACGAAGCCGACCACTTTGCTGTCGATACGACGCATGATTCGGCAGCCCTCGTGGATGCGCTTAAGAAGCTCTCCGCCGACAACCTCTCCAATCCGCACCCTCACAGGTTGCAGGTCCTCCTCAATTATTCGCATCCTCCTCTGGTAATGAGGTTGGAGTCGATTCAGCGCCGTGCACTGGCCGCCGGTCGTTGACCCCTGCGGCGTCGCTGCTGCGTTTACGTCTGTAGTAGACTAGCGATTCATGAGAATTGTGACGTCGTGCGCCACGTGTGCAGGCGCGTTAGCTATCCCTGGTTCGCACCGGTGGAGTGGACTGTTGAGGTGAAGGGTCGATCATTCATCGCATATGCGATTGCCGTCTCTCTTGCCGAGCAGGCGGTACTTCTTCTTGTGGCATTCTGGATCCTGCCAAAGACCGGGATTGCAGTCCCTGCATGGCTGATTATTGTCGTTGCCATCCTGCTCGCTATACAGTCGGTTATCCTGACTCATGTCAATCTGAGGACGCTCGACAGGCGGCCCCTGTTCTCACCTGATTCAGGTGCCCACGGACGGGCAGTGAGTGACCTGAATCCTACGGGGTATGTTCGAGTCGACAACGAACTCTGGCGTGCCGTGAGCGACGGAGCGAATGTAGAGAAAGGAGAGATGGTAATGGTCAAGAGTCGCGATGGGATGCGTCTCATCGTTTCCCCATCGGTCTCTCACGATGAATCATAGCGATATGTGTCCCTCATCAACCTCTGTTTGACGCGCATTATCTCGTCTGCATAGACTGAGAAGGTAGTTACGAATGCGGGCGAGGGAGGAACGCATGGACGAAGCACGACGTATCAAGATTGTCGCCGGGCCGGTAGCGGCTCATGCGACCCTGAATGACACCAAAGCGGCGCAGACTGTCTGGGATGCGCTTCCTATACAGTTCCGCGCACAGTCATGGGGTGATGAGTTGTACGGTCAGGCATCCGTCCCGATAGAGCTGGAGAATCCGAGAGAGGTTGTGGAAGCTGGAGATCTGGCGTACTGGCCTCCGGGTCGCGCACTATGTATCTTCTTTGGTCCGACGCCTGCAAGCCAATCAAGCACTGAGGTGAGAGCGGCAAGCGATGTCACGGTATTCGGGCACATAGAGGGTGATCCGACCGTATTCCGGGCAGTGAAGGGTGGTGGCAAGATCACGTTCGAGCAGGCCTAAGCTGTTACGCACTCGCAGGCGTAGGGATTGTGAAGTTGTGGTTATTGATGCTTACCCTGGCGACCTTGCTTGTTCTGGCTCCGGGTTGTTGGGAGCAGAATTCCGGTTTGGAAGGAGGAGACATGAGCATTTCAATCGTAAGTACCGCATTTCGACATGACGGAGAGATACCGCGGAAGTACACATGCGATGGTGACAATGTATCGCCACCCCTGTCGTGGGGTGAGGTGCCCGGAAACACGAAATCACTGGCTCTCATTTGCGATGATCCCGATGCGCCTCATGAGTTCGCGCATTGGCTCGTCTACAATATCCCGCCCGATGTAACGGTGCTTCAGGAAGATATCCCGACTGGAGAGTTGATCGAGGACCGCGCGATGCAAGGGAAGAATGACTTCGGCGATGTGGGCTATGGGGGTCCTTGCCCTCCCTCGGGTTCGGCTCACCACTACCACTTCATTCTGTATGCGCTGGACACAGTTCTCGACTTGGAGGCCGGTGTGGAGAAGCAGGCACTCGAGAGTGCGATGGGCGGTCATGTGCTAGGGCAAGGGAAACTGGTTGGCATCTACGAACGACAGGCCGACTGATTGTCGCAGGCTACCATGGGCTACCATGCATCCATATCTGCGTGAAGGAAGACGGTTGCACATAGTTCTATGGTGAATCCATAGACCGGCCCGAGGATAAGTGGCCACCAGAAGCCCAGGCCCTGGGACTCGGTGAAGATTGCCAGCACGAGACCGAAGAAGCCGCCGATGAGCGCGCCATGCGTCATCCAGTGGTATCTGAGCGAACTGATGCCGATGGTGAACCCCATCAGCGTGTTCATGAGCACTATCAACGTGCTGTGCGACCACAACACGTCGAGTCCCATGCCGCGCGAGAGTATGGTCCATGAGACAAGGCCGCAGGCTGCACCCACGATCGTTGTGGCCCGCACGCGTCTTACATTGAGCAAAGTGTCTCTCCTTCTTCCATGGGCGCTCCAGGGACGTGGTGGTATGACATGTCCTACCACTATAACGATCAGAAGCGTAAGAGGATTACGGAAGAGCAGATATGAGGCTTGTTCGTCAGGAGACCAGGCGAGGGATGAAGTAGATGACTTCGATGGCCTCATAGATGGCGGCAATGGCGAGCGTTATCGCCGCGAGGAGGTAGACCCGGAGAGAACGCCTCAGTGCTTCAATCCAGCCTTCCATGTGGGATGCTGCTCCTACCGTGCGAGGCGATACGAATCCTAGTCCATGTATCCATACAGCAAGCATCGTCAGAATGTAGCCCTGGCCTTCAAGAAGCAATACCAGCGAATGGGGAATCATGGCGAGTTGCAACTCGGGGGTGGTTGGCGCGAGCAGCAGTCCCCACAAGGTGGCTCGGATGAGGCCAAGCCCCACACCGCAGAAGGGTATCAGCAAGGATGGTAAAGCGAGCACGACTATGGCGCCGGCGAAGAAGTTGAACCCGAATGTGAGAAGCGCGGCTGTTACTACGTTCCCTTGCCTATATGCCTCGGCGACGCCTGAGAGTGGTCCCTCCGAGAAAGACAGTACTACGCTTTCCGTCAGTGCTTGCTGAATTGCCGGGTATGATGTGACGAATACCATCGCTATCGCGACTACGCCGTAGTATGCGATATTCAGTCGAATGTAGGCGCTCCGGTGCCCGCGTACTACATTCCCGGCCTGTCCGAGCACGCGCCCTATTCGCGCTCGCATCCGGTGTGTCTCGTGTTCAGTTCCATTGCATCCCTATTGTACGTTGTCCTGCAGGGTCCTGGCTTGAGCCTTGCCGATATACGCAAAGTCCTGTCGCATCGCTCGACGTATGTTCGGGAAACGCATCCCTGCTGCCGGGTGGTAGGTAGGCAGCACTGCTCTTCCGCGGTGCCATATCTGGTGTCCGTGTGCCTCACGCAGCGGACCTTGCTCGTCGAGCACTTGGTTCAGGGCAATCTTACCGAGGAGCACCACGAGTTCAGGGTCCAGTATCTTGATCTGTTGCTCCAGCCAGGATTCGCGGCAGGCCTGGAGCTCGTCCAGGCTGGGGTCCCTGTTTCCTGGCGGACGGCACTTGACGCTACTGGTTATGTAGATCTCGTCACGTGCCATGCCAACGGAGGCGAGCAGTTCGTCCAGGAAGCGACCCGAACGACCCGTGAAAGGTCGCCCGTCTTTGTCTTCCTTCTCTCCGGGGGCCTCGCCGATGAACATGATGCGGGCATAGGGTGGGCCCTCTCCAGGAACTGCGTTGGTCCGTGTTTCTGAGAGGCGGCACTTGCGGCATTTCTGGATGCCGCGATGCAGCGATGTGAGACTGTCCTCAATCATGCGTGGACTATATCTGGAATCAGCGCAGGATGCGTTCCATTCCGTCGTATGCAATGCGGGCAATGACGCCTCGCTCTTTTCCCCACTCATCAAGCCGGGCTGCTATCTGCCCTTCGTCACCTTTCACAATTTGTGACCCACAGTGTGTAATAAGCGCTTCGGGCACGCCGAGTTTCTCGCACCATGTCAGTTGTGTCCGTATCGGTGTATGTCCTATGAGCCTGTTGTCCCGTTTGCGTACGAATGAACGAGATGGCGTTGCGCCGTCGCCAACGTACAGTCGGATGCCGTGCAGGGCGGGTTCTCGCTCGTGGATATATACGAGGTCGGGAGCGTAGAAAACAGACACCTTCCCCGCCGTGATGCGATAACCTACCGCCGGAGACCGAGTGGAATGCTCCACGGTAAATGCTTCGAACTGAATGCCTTCGATACTGAGCGGCGCGCGGGACTCGATGGTGTGGCGCACACCTATCGGGTAGTGGTTCATGACCGGCCATGCGTCAGGGGTTGCGTATACAGGACAGGGCGCGCCGTTCTTGAGTCCCCACGCGTGGTCGGGATGAGAATGAGTAATCACTATCGCGTCCGGTCTGACCTGGTACACGTCCTCTGTCCAGTCCGCACCGCAATCAAGCATGACACTGCGCCGGTGATATGTCACGAGGGTAGATGTATGGCGGTAATGGCGGGTGTTGCGCGCCTCGATCTCGCCGCGGGTTCCCAGGAAGGTCAGCTTCATGAGGAATAACCGATATCGCCGCAGGGATGCTGCACCTGTGAATAGTCTATCAATTGACTGGTGCGCCTTCGACCAGGCCTTCACGTGCGATGTGCGCGGCGAGCTGCTGCCTGTTGCGCAGGTCCAACTTGTCCAGGATGTTCTTAATGTGAACCTTAACCGTGTGTGCAGACAGAAACAGCGCGTCGGCGATTTCTTTGTTCGTTGCGCCACGGGCCACCATGGCGGCAATCTGCTGTTCGCGTCTAG
>CAZKHH010000052.1:0-13721 GCA_964552485.1 uncultured Dehalococcoidales bacterium
GCGTTATTGTTTCTACAAGCGAAGGCGAAGGACTTGCAGTTGTTCGCGGAACATACGAGACGCTGTCGCTGCTCGTGGCTGACGACGTCACGCTCGTGCGCAATGAACAGGAGCCACACGGTGCTGTCGGCTTCGAGCCGGTGGATATGCTGGCTGTCCCTGAACTCATCGCCATTGCGCGCGAATTGAGATTCGACGATATCCGATTCCTGCTCGAAGGTGGGGGCGTCAACATGGCCCTTGCAGTCGAAGGAATGACGACTGCAAAGGAGGGTGGTCTCGCGGGCCGTATGCTCGCGATGCGTACCGAGGGCATGCTCGCAACCGATCTCAGAAGCGAAGTTGAGCTTCACGTTATCGCCGCGGAAGAGGCGCGTGTCCTGAGTGAAGGCCCGGTGATGACCCTTGCGGGAAGCGGGTCGCACGGAATTGTGGCGCTGGTACCTGTTGCCGTCGCGGCGAAGCTCGATCGCGCGGACGAAGAGGTGACGGCACGGGCGCTCACGCTCAGTTGCCTCATAAGCCTCAAGGTGAAGTCGCTGACCGGTCGGTTGACTCCGCTATGTGGATGCGCGGTTGCCGCGTCCACCGGCGCCGCAAGCGGATTGGTGCTGCTGCGTGGGGGTTCGGAAGAACAGATAGGATATGCGGTGCGCAACATGGCTGCGGATATCCCCGGCATGGTGTGCGACGGTCTGAATGCGGGGTGTGCGCTCAAGGTATCGACCGGCGCTGTGACCGCTGTCCGCGCTGCTCTGCTTGCACTTGCCGGCATAACCGTTCCACCCCGGACTGGAATACTCACGCCGACCCTGACCGCGCACTCGAAACCATTGGTCGGTTGTCTCGCGTAGGCATGGCTTCTGTTGACACCGTGATTGCCGCTGATATGTCGGCAGGACTGCACCTACGATGAACGCGGAACCTGGGAAAAGGCAGCCAGAGGTCGTATCGCATTGCCGGTGTCCTGCCCGTGTTCGCCGTGGGATGATCCGGAAGAACTAGTACAAGCGTGTGCGTCATACGCGTGATCGGGAGCCGGACAGGCAGCCGGGAACAGCAGCGAAGTATCGTTCCAGCGAATCAATCACGAACCTGCCATCCGGTCTAGTGCATCTAGCTACTTCGGTCCGCTCTTTGTAACCGTCTGGGCGATGCGACTTTGCCTTTAATGAGCGACAATACACTTACGGTTGGGTAAGGCATATGGAGCCTGCCTGAAAACAGGCTCTGGTGGGGGATGATGCTGAAGCAGGACTCGACCGATGGTGGCAGACGGCCTTCTTCGGGTTAAGTGTGGTTGTGGTGATGGGAGCTACAGTGTTGTGTGGTCGTGTGGAGGATGGCTCAATGGTGTCCTGGAGGGGCCGTTTGTTGTTCCATGCACAGCCTCTGCGACTGAATGGCCGTCGAGGCCATCTTTCCACTATATCGTTGAGGGTTGGAATCATCAGATGAAGCTCTCAGGACTGGCAGCGTTCCTCCTGTATGACACTTTGCAGAGAGGCCAAGTGACTGATGGTCGCGCCTTCTGTTTAAGACAACACGGTAAGGGGCACCATCTCGATGTTGATCTTAATCAGGACGGCGGGGCGAAGTCCGGGGCGAGACGGGCTGGCGATGCCGGCTATCACCTTGAACTGGACTTCCCCTTGAACGAAGACCTGCTTGCTGCGTTCAGGGATCATACTGTCCTGGCGGTGGACAAGGACCTGGCTGAGCAACTCGGGTCAGCAAGGGTGGATGCCCGTCTTGAGGGAAACACCGTGACGCTGATGCTGTGCACCGATATTGGCTGCTGGACCTTCTCACAAGGCGGAGACCAGGACATGGAACGATAGTCTGGCGACGGCATCTATACCGGCGACTTGTGTAGTGTTGACATAGGCCGACCGAATTGGTGGAGGTGGTGAGGTGCGTATTAGCGACCTGATTGACGTAGCTGGTCTTAGAGAATTGAACTACTCACTTGGAGATGCACTGGGGCTTGCAACGGCCCTCACGGATGAGAAAGGGCTGCTCATTACCGCTTCTGTCGACTGGGATGATCAAGACCACAGAGATGAACAACATGTTGCTGTCCCGGTCTGCATCGAGGGAGTACGTGTGGCGACATGGCAGCTTAAGAGGCCATGCGCAAATGGCCGGAACATAACACAGTCGTACGGGAAGTATCCGGGCATATATCACGACCCTTCCGGCCGATCGCGGGCGGCATGCCAAGTGCTTGAGAAGGCGCCTGGGATAAAGGAGGAATCCATTGCACTTGTCTCCTCTATTGCGCGAATGACGGCCGGATGTGCGTACGCGAACCTCGGCCTGTTGCAGCGCGTGCACCAGCATGCAGAGGCCGCGCTTGATGCAACCGGTGAGGCCGTAGCCATGCAGCGTCTGTTCGATAGTTCTCCCGTGGGACTGCTGGAACTCGATCGTGAGGGCTCCGTTTCCTGGGCCAATGAACTGGCACGGGAGATACTTGGAATCGAGCAATTCGAATCGCGCGGAATCGCCGGGCCGGGTGCTCCATGGACGGTCGAGTGCATAGATGGTGTGCCGTACTCAGTAGCATGGATTGGCGTTGCCCGGCACCTGCTTAAGGGAGAGACGGTCCATGACCTTGCATGTGAGATGTCGAGGTCGAGAGGAAGGACGCTCAGGCTGAGGGTCGACGCGGCTCCGGTACTGTCGGCGAACGGAAGGCTCAATCGGGTGATGTGCGCCATCAGTGAGGGGAAAGGGCAACGTGTCAATCCTGGCAACAATCGGAGCGCCGGTGTGAATCAACAGCCGGTTGAACCTCTCACACACGCATGGCTGGAACTCGATGCTGCCCGCCAGTCCCTCAAACGTGGCGATGTGGATGTTGCGGGCCAACTGGATATCGTGGCGTGTCTACTTCAGGAGACTGCGTACAGTATTCATGAGGTGCAATCGCGTAGCGGCTAGGATTCGATCGCTCCCTGTCGATTGATGCCCCAACGTCTTCACAGGAGGAACAATGCCCGGAAGAGACAGCCCGCAGGGTGTGCCCGAATCCGTCCGGGAGAACCTCCCGGCTCATGCGCAGGAGATATACAAGAGGGCACATGACAACGCGCTTGAGCAGTACAAGGACCCCGCGGATCGCCGTGGCGGCGCCTCACTTGAAGAAACCGCACACCGGGTGGCGTGGGCGGCCGTGAAACAGGAATACCGCAAGAACGCCAGTGGCGAATGGGTCAGGAAGAGCGACTGAGGATGGAGCTCCTCTGTGTTCTGCGGAACGGGCGGATTTCAGCACTGTGCACAGCTGAGAGATGTGAAGCGGAGCATGCAGGCCGGAGGGACAAGGCCGCGTGGCGTAACGGTTCGTAGTGCAGACCATGAGTGTCTATGCGGGTAGAGTAGCCCGAACAACGCGCCGACAACACTTTGCCACAATGGATTTTGGCGCATAATCAGAGGCGGCCTGTGTAGGCCGCCTCCGTGCGCTGGCTTGTGAAGTGTGGCAATCCTAGCTGTGTTTCTCTGCAAAGTCCCCTGCGATAGGGAGCTTGTACCACTGGTTCTGGTACGCCTTGACCATGAGGAGTATCCACAGGACAAGGGCAAGTATCCAGAGCAGCCATGAGATGATCCAGCCTATGAGCGGAATCACGCTGAGTATGATGCTCACAACTGTGAGCGCTCCAAAGACAACGATGGACTGCATCGCGTGAAAGCGTACGAATTTGTTGTCTTTCTCGATGAGATAGAAGATAAGGCCTGTGATCCAGCCAAGCACATAGCACAGCAGGCCGGCAACGTTGGGCTCCATGCCTGTACTTGTTTTTTCTCCAACCATTCCAGCCCTCCTTGACTCGTATCAGATGTGTAATCCACGATACACACGTATGAAGGCTTAGTCAATAGCGTTGTGTCCAAGCTTCTCTTGCGCCGATTTGGCTGAGCCGGCCTGTCTCTCGAAGTCCTTCCACGGGTCCTCTCGTTGACCGAGGCGTCGGAATATGTTCTGTATCGTGTACCGGTTCGACTCTACCGGACCCTGTTCGAGTTCTTCCCAGGCGAGCGGAGTCGCCACGGGTGCGCCCGGCTTTGCTCGCACCGAGTAGGGCGCCACGGCGGTGTGCGAGTATGAGTTCCTCAGCACGTCGAGATAGATTCGTCTGCCGCGCTTCGCCTTGCGCTGTTCGACGGTCAGTTCGTCTTCGTGGTCGGCTGCGAGTTGTTCTACCACTCTGCGGCCGAACTCTCGCACTTCGTCGAATTCAAGCTCGCGCTTCAATGGTACGTATAGGTGCAGGCCTGCCGAGCCGGTTGTTGATAGAAAGGGGGCCAGGTCGAGTTCATGGAAGGTCTCTCGCAACAGCAGCGCAGCGCTCTTAAGGGCGCTCGCATCCGTGCCATCGTGCGGTGGGTCCAAATCCACAATCATTCTGTCGGGATAACGGATCCGGTCCCTATGGCTTAGCCAGATATGGTTTACCAGCGAGCCCTGGTTGGCGATGTACACGAGCGTCGCTGTGTCATTGCAGACCACATGAGTAACCTTCCCGTCTTCCTTATCGACATCGACGCGGGCTATCCAGTCGGGGAAGTAGTCCGGCATATTCTGCTGGTAGAAGTCCTCGCCATTGATGCCGTCCGGATAGCGGTGCATCGTCATCGCCCGTTCCCGCACGTGAGGCAGCATATGCGGCGCGATCCGTTCGTAGTAATCGAGCACGTCGCCCTTGGTGATGCCCGATTCGGGAAAGAAGACCTTGTCGAGATGTGATAGTTCGATTTCGCGTCCGTCGATGGTCCTCATCTCGCTCATGACTCCCTCCTCACCTCACGCGGCGCCTTGTCGTCGCGAAGTCCCAGGTAGACCGGGTGCCGGAGCTTGCCGCCTTCGGTCCATTCAGTGAACTTGACCTGCGCAACGAGTTCGGGCTTGACCCAGTGCACGTGACTCGAAGGCAGTTCGTCATCCTCTTCGTACGCAGGCTCATCGATTTCTATAGAATCGAGGCGGTCTCGTAGTTTACGGAGTGTTTCATCGTCGTAGCCAGTGCCAACTTTACCGGCGTACTTCAGCCTGTCGTCTTCGTAGTATCCAACCAGCAGGGCGCCAAAGCCGACTCTGCTTCGTTCCGGATCAGTGAAGCCGCCGATAACCATTTCCTGCTCCCGAACACACTTGAGCTTGAGCCATTTCCTCGATCGACTGTGAACATATGATGATGTGGCATCCTTCGCGATGAGTCCTTCCCAGCCCTTCGGGCATACTTCCTGGTAGTACGCTTCTCCATCGCGATTCCGGTGCTCCGTGAAGCGCACGGGATCGTCGAATTCCAGTGCCTTTCTCAGCACTCCCTTTCTATGCCTCAACTCAATGCCTGTCAGGTCATAGCCATCGGCATAGCAGATATCGAATACGTAGTAGTACACCCTCACGTCGCTGCGGCGGGCCTCGTCCGGATCCCTGATCTGCATGCGGTCCTGCAGCCTGCCGAAGCTGGTGATGTCATCCTCGAAGGCGACTATTTCACCATCGATGATGAACTGTCTGCCATGCTGCTTTCTCATTACTTCGGCAAGCTCCGGGTAGGTGTCGCTCTTCTCCTTGCGATTACGAGACATAAGCCTGACACTGTCCCCATCTTTGAATGTAAGGCATCGCTCGCCATCGAACTTGCGTTCAAATATCCAGTCTTCGTGTGAGAATGGCTCGTGAGTCAGGGTTGCCAGCATGGGCGACATCCACCTTGGGAAATCCGCCTTGACCGCATCCTTTCGTGCGCTATCCGGCAGTTGGTCAAGCAGGCTACCCTTCATCTTCTTCCTCGAAGTCCTCGATAGTCTTGCCGCTCAACACTGACTCGGGTTGAGTGCTTACCGGGTTCCGTCGCGCGTCCGCTTCTTCGTCGTCTATCTTCTTGAAGAGCCAGCGGGTATCGTTGCCCTTGCCCGTGCGGATAAGAACATATCCGCCCTGCAGTTTCTTCCCTTCAAGCCATACCTCGGCCTGTCCGCCCTCGATGGCCTTGGCAAGGTCGCCGTCTTTCATATTCCTGTACGTGCCGGTATCCCACACGATGACGGTGCCCGCGCCGTACTGCCCTTCCGGAATCGTTCCCTCGAAGTCGATGTAGTCGAGGGGGTGGTCTTCAGTCGGCATGGCGAGCCGCTTCACAGAGGGGTCGGTCGACGGTCCCTTGGGCACCGCCCACGACTTCAGAACGCCGTCAACCTCCAGGCGAAAATCGTAATGTAACGAACTCGCCTTGTGTTTCTGGATGACGAACCTGGGTTTGTCGCCCGTCTTGGGAGCGCCTTCACCTGAAGGCTCTGATGTGCGGTCGAAGCTTCGTTTACTGCGGTATTCCTCGAGACGTTCGTCTGTCCCCATGACCACCTCCTCCGGGTATGTCGCAGTGGCCATGAGGATGCTACCGATGACGGCGGAAGTCAAATCGCGAACAGCAGGTCCCGTGGGCTCACCGTCAGTTTTGACACGAGGCGGTGCCGTTGGTACCTTTGGACAGTCGGTGCCTCAGGGCGACGCGAGGGGAGGTGGTATGCGCATCGTCTTTCTTGAGACTGAGTGGTGGGAAGAAGGGTATCTGCGAGACAGGCTCTCTGGCCACGAACTCCAGTTCTTCGAGGACGCTCTTAGAGAGCCGTCGCTCAAAGGCTTGGATGCTGCTGATATCGTGTCTCCGTTCATCTATTCCAGGGTGGACCGGTCCACCCTGGCTGCGCTTCCCAATCTGAAGCTGGTGGCGACCAGATCCACCGGATTTGATCACATCGCCGTGGAGGAGTGCACGGCGCGGGGTATACCTGTCTGCAACGTTCCCTCGTATGGCGAGAACACGGTGGCCGAGCATGCGTTTGCGCTGATCCTGACGCTGTCGCGGCACATGTACCAGGCCTGTTTGAACCGGATTGAGAGCGACTTCTCCGCCCGCGAACTCACCGGGTTTGATCTCAAGGACAAGACCATCGGCGTCATAGGCACTGGGCGCATTGGCCTGCATGTAATCCGCATCGCGCGCGGCTTCGGGATGCGTGTGCTCGCTTTCGATGTCAGGCCCAGTGAGTTGCTGGCCGAGGTCCTCGGGTTCGAGTACCGGCCTCTGAAGGAGGTCCTCCGAGAGTCCGATATCGTATCGCTTCATGTGCCCTATAACAGGGCCACTCATCATCTCATGGACAAAGAGAAGTTCGATATGATGAAGAAGGGGGCATATTTGATCAATACCGCTCGGGGCGGCGTGGTCGATCAGCAGTCCCTGCTTGAGGCGCTGAACGATGGGACACTGGGCGGCGCCGGTCTCGATGTGCTTGAGGGAGAGGAATATATCAAGGAAGAGAAGGCCGTGCTTACCGACGAGGACCGCGCTGACGCACTCGGTTCAGTCGGCCAGAACGCACTCATCCTGCGCCACACGAACGTGGTGTATACGCCGCATATCGGCTTCAATAGCAAGGAGGCGCTCTGCCGCATCCTGGATACGACCATTAAGAACATCCAGGGATTCATCGCAGGTGAGCCGCAGAACGTTGTCAATCCCGATTCTTTGAATGAGAAGACAAGCGAATAGCATCTCTGGCAGGGATAATTGTGGATAGTAAGAAGATAGTGATTGACGGTTCGAACGTGGCCTATGAAGAACGGTCGCACGGCAAGCCGCGCGTCTCCAACATCGTTCGCATGCGGCAGGAACTCGAACGCCTGGGCTACAGCCCGACGGTCATCATCGATGCGACTCTCCGTCACGAGATCGATGACCCGGAGCAGCTTGAAGGCCTTCTTGACAGTGGTGCTATCTTCCAGGCGCCGGCCGGTGCCGAAGCGGACTACTTTGTTATTGAGACGGCGCGCAAAGAGGACGCAATAATCCTGTCTAATGACACGTTCGAGCCATATGTTGACGAAGACCCCTGGGTTGAAGATCGGCGTGTGCCGTACATGATCATCCATGGAGAGATTCAGATTCATATGCCTGACCTTGATGAAGGTCGGCGTTAGCGGTGAGAGGAGGGGGAAGGTCCGATGCCTGAGTTGCCGGATGTGCAGGGATTCAAGGAATACCTCGATTCCACCAGCCTGCACCAGCCAATAGAGGACGCGACGATATTCGATGCGAGCATAGTTGAGGAGGTCAGTCCTGGAACGCTACGCCGACACCTGGAAGGCGCTGAACTCGAAAGCTCTCACCGGCACGGGAAATACCTGTTCGCTGGGCTATCAAAAGGCGGAAATCTCATACTGCATTTCGGCATGACCGGGTTTCTTAAGTACCACGAGGATGCCTCGGACGAACCGGAGCATACCAGGCTTTCTCTACGCTTCGAGAGTGGCAGTCAACTCTCGTACGTGAACGTTCGGAGGCTTGGCCAGGTCGGGTACACAGACAACGTCGATGAGTTCATTAAGAGCCACAAACTTGGCCCTGACGCACTCGACGACGGTGTCGACCGCGACGCGTTCATCAAGGCTTACAAAGGACGACGCGGCAGCATCAAGGGCGCGCTGATGAACCAGTCGATCGTGGCAGGTATCGGCAACGTGTACTCGGATGAGATACTCTTCCAGGCTGGCATCGACCCGCGCAGCAAAGTGAACAAGCTCGACGAAGAGATGCTGGGCGACCTGTATGGCGTCATGCGGCGCGTGCTCCGCACTGCGGCTAATCACGGCGGAAACCCTGACGAGTTTCCGGAAGGATGGCTGGTGCCTCGGATGCAGTCAGGGGACGATTCATGTCCCGGCGGATGCAAGGGCACTATCGAGAAAGCGACCGTATCGGGGCGGTCTGCCCATTACTGCCCGGAATGTCAGAAACGTTACTAGGGGGCAGGAAGCGATGGCTGGAAAGGGCGAATTGCGTGTAGGCACATCAGGATGGCAGTACGACGACTGGAAGGGCGAGTTCTACCCTGAAGACCTTCCTAAGAATGAGTGGTTCGGGCATTATTCGAAACACTTCGATACGGTGGAGGTTAACAACACCTTCTACAATCTCCCCTCTAACGAGACGTTCGATTCGTGGCATGATCAGGCGCCGCCGGGCTTTCGCTACGCGCTCAAGTTCAGCCGCTATGGCACTCAGATGAAGAAGCTCAAGGATCCCGAAGGCTCATTGCAGACCTTCATGCAGCGAGCCGACCGGTTGAAGTCCTTCCTTGGGCCCGTACTCGTGCAGCTCCCGCCACACTGGAAACGCAATGTGCAGCGCCTCGACGGATTCCTCAAGGCTGCTCCGGGACACGTCAGGTGGGCGGTCGAATTCCGCGATGAGAGTTGGCTGCACGACGAAACATACGATGTGCTGCGTGCGCACGGCGCAGCTCTGGTCATCCACGACCTCATTGAGGACCATCCGGAAGTGGTGACTGCCGACTGGGTCTACATGCGCTTCCACGGCGTGGACTACTCCCACGAGTATTCGTCCCAGCAGTTGGCCGCTGCCGCTCAGAAGGTCTGCTCGCACCTGGACAACGGACTGGATGTGTATGCCTACTTCAACAATGACTATCACGGCCATGCGGTGAACAATGCGCTGGACCTTGAACGCTACGTGGAGTCAGAATCCGGGACCTGATCTCGGTCAAACTTTCCGATGACTCCCGTTTGACCTCCCTGCGGCTGAGCCCATAGACTTCAGTCTCCCATGGGTACCGGACGAGTTACAGCGACACGTGTGAAGTCCACCGGACTTGTTGTCTGCGAGCTACGCTACATCGACTCCTATCGTCTGCGGTTCCAGGTTGAAAGCCCGTTGCCATCTGTACTGCCTCTGAGGCGGAGTGAACAGCTCATCGTCCACGGACCTGACGGCATGCCGGTCGGCAACCCTGCGATGCTTCTGTCCATTCTCTGGGGTGAGATGAAGTTGCCATATCAGCCGGGGACGCACGTAGGCGTGCCGCTGCTGGCCGATGGCTACTACCTCACATACGCCGGTTCGCGTGTATCTCTTCGAATCATCGTCGACTACCACGTGGAACGCCGCATCTATGCAGCCGAACTGCAGCCGGGACTGGAGGAACTGCGGACCCTTGCGGAAGAGGGAACTCCCGTGAGTACCAGGGTGCTCGGCAGATGGCTCAGCCCCTACGTCATCAGACGGACATGGCGCCCCGTGGAAAATGCACAGCGGCTGAGGCGCAGGACGCTGTATATAACCGTTCTCGACGCCATCGCCTAGCGCTACGTCTCACCCACTACCATCACTCCGTCCTCAAGGCTTCTATGGGGTTAAGCCGGGATGCCCTGTACGCCGGGTAGAAGCCGAAGAAGAGACCGATTCCAACCGCGACAGACACGGCAAGCAATATGATGTCGGGCGCCACCAGCGGTGTGATTTCCTCCACGAAGTAGTCGACGCCGAGCGATATACCCCAGCCGGTGGCGATACCGATCACTCCGCCGGCGAGACTGAGAATCGCTGCCTCCACCAGAAACTGCATCCAGATATCCCGTTCCTGGGCACCGAGAGCCTTCCGAATCCCAATCTCACGGGTTCGCTCGAGAACAGAGACCAGCATGATGTTCATGACCCCGATGCCGCCTACGAGGAGCGATATGCCGGCGATGGCGCCGAGGAAGATGGTGAAGACTCCAAGGGCTTCGGATACCTGGGCGGCTATTTCCTCGGCCGAGAGGATATTGAAATCGTCTTCGTCTGCTGGAAGAAGCCTGTGGCGGGTGCGCAGCACTTCCGTTATCTCATTGACTACTTCCTCTGACTGGCCCTTCTCGCTTACACTGATGCCAATCATGCTGATGACGTGCTCGCCCGTGGCTGTGCGCTGCTGCGCGGCAGTCTGCTGCACGACCGTGAGCGGCATTAAGATGGCATCATCCGCGCTCGTGAACGAGGCGCCTTTCTCCTCAAGCACTCCGATGACGCGCGCAACGGTCCGGCCTATCTTGATGCTCTGGCCTACAGGATTGAGGTCGCCGTAGAGTTCGTCCGCGACCGTGGCTCCCAGCACCGCGACCTTGGCGCCACGTTCGTAGTCGTAGTCCGAGAAGAACGTGCCGTACGCCAATTCGACGTTGTACGCCACGCGATATTCCGAAGTCGTCCCGGTAATGGTCGCGCTGGTGTTCTCCTCTCCCGCGATTACCTGGGAACCGGTGGTGAGCTGCGGGGCCAGAGCAGCGATATTTGATACCTGGTCCTCAATGGCCTCGGCATCCTCGAGCGTCAGCGTGGCAGTAGAACCCTGGCGTACGCCGCCCGGACCGAAACCGGCGCCCGGCATTACCTGGACAAGGTTGGCGCCCAGTGATTCGATGTTCGCAACTATCTCGGACTGTGCCCCCCGGCCGATGGAAAGCAGCGCTATGACTGCGGCAACGCCGATGACGATTCCGAGCACTGTCAGAAAGCTGCGCAGCTTGTGTGACGCCACGCTGGCGAGTGCCGACGAGAATGGGTCGAACATTCCTTTCACAGCTTCTCGTCCCTCACAACATACCCGTCTTTGAGATGAATGATGCGCTGACAGTATGCCGCCATGTCGGGTTCATGTGTAATCATGATGAGAGTGTTGCCCTGTTCTTTATGCAGCGAGACAAGGATGTTCATTATCTCCTCGCTCGACTTGCTGTCTAGGTTGCCGGTAGGTTCGTCGGCCAGTATCACGGGAGGCTGCTTGGTAATTGCGCGTGCGATGGCGACCCGCTGCTGCTCACCGCCGGAAAGCTCATTCGGCCTGTGGCCTACCCGGTCGCCAAGTCCCACGCGTTGAAGGGCGTCACGTGCCATTTGCGTATCTCGAAGGCCGGCATATCTCAGGCCGAGTTTGACATTCTCGAGCGCGCTCATACGCGGAAGCAGATTATAGGACTGGAATACGAAACCTATCTTTCTGGCCCGTACGTTGGCGAGATCCTTCCGGTTGAGCCCGCTTACGTCTCGCCCGTCGAGCAGATAGCTCCCACTGGTGGGCCTGTCAAGACAGCCAAGCACATTCAGCGTGGTGGACTTTCCCGAGCCTGATGGCCCCATGATAGCGACCATCTCACCCTTGTCGATGTGAAAGCTGAGCCCTCTCAGTACCTGGAGTTCACGTTGTCCTATCTCATAGGATTTGGTGATGCTCTCCAGAGTTATCACGGGTTTGGGCGGCCTCCACCCATCATCACGAACCCGGACTGTTGCTGCTCTGTGGCAGTGGAGCCCTCCGGCAGGAGCACGGTCTCGCCCTCTTCCAACCCCTCCACAACCTCTGTGTTCCGCCAGTCGCTGATGCCGGTCACTATCCTGCGTTGTTCCTCTGTACCATCGTCGTCGACCACCGTCACGACATGTCGACCGCCCACAACGCTGATGGCCGCGTTCGGAACGAGGAGGACCCCGGATTTCTGCGCGGGATAGAGCGTCACCGTGACGCTCATGCCTTCGTGAAGCTCGACTTCTCTCTGCTGATTCTGTCCCATCTGGAGTTCGTCCAGTGAGGCTACCTGAATCGTGACCTGATAGTTTACGACACCCGATGAGATGCTGGCAGTCGGCGCAACGTGCGTAACCTCAGCGGGCAGAACAAGCCCGGAAATTGCGTCGACCCCGACCTCCGCTTGTGTTCCTTCGTCCACCTTGCCGATGTCGTTCTCGCTGACGAGGATAAGTGCTTCAAACTGGTTCGGGTCCGCGACCACGGCCGCGACTGAACCGCTGAATACCTCGTCTCCGCCCTCGACGCCGACCATTGTCACGAAGCCGTCGAACGTGGATGCAACCTCCGGACTCTGTTGAAGATGTTCGTCGAGCGATGCCTGCGCATCCTCCAGTCGGAGCTGTGCCTGTTCCACTTGCATCTCGCGTATCTCAATCTCATCATCATCGCAACAATCCCGCACAACTACATCACCCGTGATGGTTGCGATCGTCTCAGCCTCGGCCTCATCGAGTGCCTTTTGAGCCTGTTTGAGGCTGATCCGGGCCGAAAGCACGGATAGCTGGAGCGAGCGCAATTGCTTCTCCCAGTCGGTCGTGTCGAGCGTGGCCACTACCTGACCTTCACTTACTGAATCGCCTTCTTCTACGTATACCTCTTCGACAGTTCCCGCCATGTCGAAGGCCAGTTCCTCTTCCTGGGAGAACGCGAGGTTGCCGGAGGCGGTAACCTCCACCGTGATGTCGCCCCGCGTAACCTCAGCCGTTGCCGGGCCTGAGACTTCCCCTGCGTCGTCGGGAGTACAACCGGTTGTGCCGGCGACAATAAGAACGCACAACAGTAGAGGCATAATCCGCCTGGTGTGTATCATAAGTTCCACCCTGTTCATCCGGTCGGCTTTCCCTGTGCGAAGCGCATTGAGTATTGCAGACAATTGTTAAGAAAGAGTGAACCTTCGGTGCCAGTCTGTACACCAGAGCTCCCCGTACAGGTTCAACGAATCTTAACAATCGCCGAGTAGAATTGTGCCTTATGAAACGGCACCGCGCACGTCTGCTTCCAGCCTTGTGTGCCATGTGCCTCATTCCCTTATTCACAACACCCGTGTCGGCATCATTCCCCGTCCTTGAGTGGACGGAGGTTGATATCCCCGGCGACAACGATCTGGCCGTCGTCTCTCCTTCTGAGGTGACGGACATCGCTGCAGGTGAAAACGGAGTCGTCTACGCAGTCGATGCAGATAACGGTCGTATGTATCGGTCGTCGAACTATGGTCTCGACTGGGCAGATATCACGAAATACCTTGAGAGATCAGACGTTCCACTTCCGGCTACCATGGT
>CAZKHH010000053.1:0-13699 GCA_964552485.1 uncultured Dehalococcoidales bacterium
TGGCAGACGCAGGGCGCCTGTTTACATACTGCTGCACAAGGTCATCATTGCCGCGAATCACCATGTCCTCCTCTCGCGCGTGGCCGAAAACGCATTCCTCCGGACGAGCGTAGCACGATGGCGGGTCAGGGTGCATATGCCAAACAGTGAACGTTCCGGCAGAGTTCGACAATCGACGGGTAATTGTCGACAACCATGTGGATATAAGGACGTAACTTCTAGTACGGATATCGCGCATAATTGTTGACTACACTGTGGATAACTCCGTCCACTCGGACCCGGACACGAACACAGCACGCGGTCAGTTGGATAGAAACGGAGTACCGTCTTTGACCGCCTGAACGCTGTGGGCTATTCTGTGCACGATGTCTTAAGCAGAGGTTGACGAGTCGTGGGTATGCTTATCGAGGTGGGCCGCCAGTTCATCCACTACCTCATCGAGGTAGTTCCATATCTGGCACTCGGTTTCCTTCTCAGCGGAATAATCCAGGTCTTTGTGCCCTCGACCTGGGTGACAAAACACCTGGGTGGCACCGGCCTGCGTCCACTGTTCTTCGCCACCCTTGCCGGGGCTGCGCTGCCAATATGCTGCATCGGCTCACTCCCGGTGGCTGTCAGCCTTCATGAGAAGGGCGCACGTCTCGGACCGGTGCTCGCGTTCCTCGTGGCTACGCCCGCGACATCAGTCTCTGCATTGCTCGTGGCCTACGGACTCCTCGGAGTCACGTTCACCGTGTATATCTTCTTCGCCGTAATCATACTGGGGCTTCTGATGGGCATAATCGGCAACCGCATCACGGTCTCCGTTCCAGGAGCAGGCAAGCCGGGCGAGAAGGCAATCGATCCGGTCTGCGGGATGGAGGTGGATGCGGGGAAGCCCAACATCATCAGCACGGAGTACGAAGGAACGACGTATTACTTCTGCTGCGACCTGTGTCGACGCAAGTTCAGCAAGTCTCCGGCCGAGTATCCTGCTGCGTGCTCGACCGGGTCGTGTTCATGCAACCCCGCCGACGGCAACCGGATGGCGCAGGCGCTGCGTCATGCGTTCATCACGATGCCACGCGATATAGGTCCGGAGATATTGCTCGGACTCGTGCTTGCAGCACTCGTCGTCGCGGTCACTCCCATTGGTCGTTTCGTTGGCGACTACCTCTCAGGTGTTGGAGCATACGGTGTGGTTATTCCAATAGGCATCGTTATGTACACGTGCTCGACCGCAAGTGTTCCACTTGTGCACGCGCTCATAACACAGGGCATGAACGCAGGCGCGGGCATGGCTCTTCTCATCGTAGGGCCGGTCACGAGCTGGAGCACCATACTCGTGCTGCGCAAGGAGTTCGGTGGCCGGACCCTCGCCATCTACCTCGTGCTCATTAGCGTTCTTTCGCTGGCAGCAGGCCTGATATACAGCCTGCTGTGACAATGCCACTAACTGCGGAATGCCCCCGTGCTGTTCCAGGACAGCGCTGCAATAGTCAAGTAATCTTTTCTCCGCGTGCGGACTGCCATTCAGAATGCCTGCCACTGTCCGTTACTGTCTTCCGCCGACGCGGCAAGCCCCTGCATCTCACGGCATGGCATTCACGGCAAGCTGCCGGGGAATGTCACAAGACTGAAGTCCAGTGTTCGTACATGGACATTGACATAGCCATTTCGCATTGGTACGGTCGGTGGCAGGAGGGCTCTGGTGTCGCCTTCGGCATCCCCGCCGGAGGACCCGATACCGGCACCAGACCCGACTCTTCTTGTTATCTCACGATTATCACATTGCACAGACTCCCGGCACTCATTTCACTTTCTGTCATGCCAGGCCTCCGGGATATTGTGACCTGCCGCCCACCATGGTAGAGTGACCTCCAGTTTCTTCTGGAGGAGGTTGATATGGCAGAACGAGAGGCATTCTCGATTCCGGGAGCTCCCAAACCCATTGCTCCATTCTCACCGGCAATAAAGGCGGCCGGCCTCGTATTCGTATCGGGTCAGTTGCCGCTGGATATGTCGGGCTCGATGCCCGATGACATCAGCGCACAGACTCGCCAGTGCATGGAGAATATCAAAGCCCTGCTCGAGGCGGCAGGCTCTGGCCTCGACAGAGTAGTGAAGTGCACGGTGTTTCTTACGAACTTCGACGAATTCGCCAAGATGAATGAGGTGTACGGGCAATTCTTCGCGGATACGCCCCCGGCGCGGGCTGCGGTGGAAGTCTCACGCCTCGCGCGGGGCGCCCTCGTCGAAATCGAGGCAGTAGCTCTGGCCTAGACCGCTCACGCCTGGTTTGTGAGAGAGCCTCCTACGCCTGCGCCTATCCCGATGCCAAGAGGCACAGCCACCTCTTCCAGGACTTTGGATATTGCGGCCTTGAGCGACTTCTTCTGGTCGGTGGAGATCTGATAGCGCGTCTTAACCATGCGCGCTATGGTCGTGGCGAGACCCATCTGCAGGTCAAGGCGCTCGGGTGATTGAGCCGCCAGCTCACGCAGCCGCACGCGGAGCAGAGCGATCTCCTCGTCTATCCCGTCGACCAGACCAGCATCTTCCAAATGCATTCTCTCTGCAGCGGACAACGCGCGCGAGTAGAAGCCTGCAAGGCTCTCTCCCTTTGGTCGCCGTGATTCCCTGGAGCTCAACGAGTCGGACCTCTTTCTGCTTCTATTGTGCTGATCGAACTGATGGGCCAAGGTTCCACAAGACCGTTGGCCTTCCGTGCCTCCACAAGAACGCCCCATACGAGTCTGTACGCTGCCAACTCATAGTGTCCTCCGTCTATAAGGCTTCTCAATGACCCTACACGGCACGGCTCATCCGTCCCGATCACACTGCGCCTTGTAATGCAGTCTACTATTTCCATACTATTAGTATACAGCAACGGCTGCCGCAGGGTCCGCTGAACAGAAGAATTCGTCCCCGGATATTTCAACATGTGGGACGAAAAAGAACACCGGTGGTACTATTGAGGCAAGTATAAGGGCGTGCCTGACGTAATGGGAGCAACAGCGACAACAACGCTCATTATCCTGGCAGGACTCATTATTCTGTTGCTGTCCGTGAGCCTGTACGGACGCATCGCGGCCCTGAGCTGGGAACGGACTCACTATCCACCCGGCAGGCTGATAAGCGCTGCCGGCACCCGTCTCTATGTCCGCGTCAAGGGTACCGGCCTGCCGGTGGTCGTCATTGAGTCGGCATTGGGAAGCCCCGGTGCCGAATGGTGGCACATACAGGACGAGCTCGCGAAGACGACAACCGTGGTCACGTATGACCGTGCGGGCTACGGATGGAGCAGACCCGGCACGCGACCGCGTACCGCCCATCAGGTGGTCGAAGAGTTACACACCTTGCTTCAGAACGCGGACCTGCCCGGCCCATACATCCTTGTAGGTCATTCACAGGGCGGTCTCTACATGCAACTGTTCGGCAGGCTGCATCCGGATGAGGTTATCAGCGCTGTGTTTCTCGACCCTCTTTCGTCGGACAACCGGCGCTTCAAGGCGGAATTGAAGCCGGAGGTGTACAAGAACAGTCAAGTCGACAAGCCGCCGACCATCAAGACACTGGCGACGCTGCAGCGGCTTGGTCTCATACGTGTGCTTCGCGGCGTAACTGAACCGAAGGTGCTGGGCTACCATCAGAGTCTGCCCGCACATACGCGCGAGGTGATATGGCAGCACTGCGCCCTGCCGAAGGCACGCTCCGCAATGCTGGACGAGTATGCCCAGAACGAAACACCCGCGAACAGCTCCGAGATCAGAAGCGCAGGTGCATTCCCCCCGGTGCCTGTCAAGGTCATCTACCACTCCCCCCGCAGGATGGTTCGGGACATGGTGCAGCACGGGAATCTCCAGCGCGATGATGCCGACGAGGTGGAGATGATATGGGAGCAGTTGGTCCGTGGCTATCTTCGGCTCTCCCCACACGGAGAATGGATCGTAGCTCAAGAGAGTGGTCATTACATCCATCTGGATGAACCGGATGTGGTGGTGAATGAGATACAGGAACTGGTTCACACCGTAAGAGAAATCACCGGGTTGGGCCTGCAAACGCCGACGAACAACTAGTTCGGAAGAGGCAGAGGGAACTGCGAATTCTCACCCTCCGTCTTCCACGCCCCTGCCACCAATGATCCGGGCTGATGGTTCTCAATCAGCATGCGCCCGCCCTCATCTTCAACAACTGTGCAGACTTCACAATTCCACATAACTGCCGCTGTGAATTTGGTCACATGACCTATCGCCTGATTCCCACTCTGGTCCACTAGCAGGTGGCTCTGCGAATCCCACCACCTGTGCGGTAAGGCCATTATTTCGCAGCTATCACAGTACCTTTGAGCTATGGACGACACCACATGCGTGACATACATTCACCAACATGTCGTCACCCGTCAACAAAGGAGAGACATGGCTCGCCGTTCACGCATGCTGACAACAACCGAGGCTGCCGGATATCTTGGCGTACATCCAAACACGATTCGCCGATGGGAAGCCCAGGGCGTTCTCCCGTGCTACAGGCTCGGCAGCCGGGGAGATAGACGATTCCTACGGGATGAAGTCGACCGCTTCCTCGGCAAGTCGCGTTCTGATAACGGACACAACGGGCACAAGTAGCACTGGAGGCCCGTCCTCAAGCAGCAGTGACACACCGACCACTGCCATCGTCGTTTCGCGATGGTTGTCGCGAAGACATCATCCACACCCCCCAGTCAGTGAGCGTTTATCGACAATCCGCCCGTGAGGAGTGGTATCAGAAGCATCTCCCGGACCTGCCATTCCCGTTCTCGTAGCTTGCACGCGCGCGGATGCAATGCTACCGTGAACCGATGCGAGCGCCGTGGGAGGATCTCGAACCGGCTTCGAGAGAACGGGTTGAGAGACACCGAAGCGCAATCAACAGGCTGGAATCACTCACCGATGTCGTCTTCGCGCTATCAGTCATCGTGCTCGTCCTCCGCACGGAGCTTCCGCAACTCGGAATTCCTCCATCGGATCTCCCTCGCGCACTGATTGAATCCCTGGCTGGACTCTACGTATATCCGCTCTGCTTCCTGTTCCTCTTCGTGTACTGGGTCCTGCACCATTACCAGTTCCGTTACCTGACCCGCTCGTCGGGCAGGCTCGTCTGGCTGACCGGATTACTGATCGCATCCGTCGCTGTCCTGCCGCTCACAGCGTCGCTCCTGGACTCTGGCAGCCTGCTCACCATCACCGTACTCATGTTCGAAGTGAATGTGCTTGTGGTCCATCTGCTGCTCTACTTCACGTGGAGGCACGCCGTCAAAGGCGGGCTCATGTTCGGTGGTGACGTGCCGTCGGGCATCGTGCGCCGCATGAGAACCGCCCTCAGGCTGGGTGTCGCCTACATCCTGATTACGGTGGGACTCGCCTTTGTCGCCCCCAATATCAGCATCAGCGTCCTCGTGGGCCTTGCACTGTTCTACATCGTGCTCACGTCCAGGGGAGGCTACGCGCTCGATGTCCGCCATCACGAATCGCCTCCCGGGGAATAAGGCTAGCAGCGTGTCAACGGGTCCTGGCTGTCCAGAGCAAAGCGCACTCCGGCTATGAAGCGGGAGACCTTGGAAAGGGACGGATCTGCTTCCATGAGCGCTAGAAGCCTGCTCCCGATAATGACGCCATCGGCTATCCTGCCCACACGCGCCGCCTGCTCAGGAGTGGAAATGCCAAAACCAACGCACAGAGGGAGCTTGGTGACTTCACGGACGCGTTCGACGAAGTCCTCAAGGCCTTCGGACAGTCCTTCACGTGCACCGGTGACGCCGGTGAGAGAGACCAGGTAAAGGAATCCGCTGGCCCGTTCAGCCGCACGCTCGATACGCCGCGTTGTGGCTGTCGGCGCCACCAAGCATATCAGGTCCACATCCCGTGAACGAGCAGCGACGCCGAGTTCTTCGCTCTCATCTGGAGGGAGATCGGGCACAATAAGCCCACTCACCCCGGATTCATGACATGCGTCGCAGAACCGGCTTACACCCCGCTGAAGAATCGGATTATAGTAGGTCATGAATACGAGCGGTACATCTACCCTGCGACTAAGCTGAGCAGCAATATCAAGGCACACGCCTGGAGTCACCCCGTGCTCGAGCGCGTGATGCGAAGCCTTCTGTATGGTGGCACCGTCAGCCAGCGGATCGGAAAAAGGGATGCCCAATTCGATTACGTCACATCCGCTCGCGACCAGGCGTGGAACCACTTCAAGCGTCGCTTCAACAGAGGGGTATCCGACAGTGACGTACCCCACCAGCGCGGTCCTGTTGGACGCATCGAACACTGCTGAAAGTCGACTCATGACTGCACCCCCATCGCATCAAGCACGATGTTCATGTCCTTATCGCCCCTGCCGCTGAGACAGACAGCTATCGTCTCTTCGCGCTCGAGTCGATTCGCCAGCAGTACAGCGTATGCGATGGCGTGGGCAGATTCCAATGCAGGTGTGATTCCCTCCATCCGGCACAACAGCCGAAAGCCTTCAAGTGCTTCTTCATCAGTCGCAGCAACATACGCGGCGCGACCTGAGTCCTTGAGGTAGCTGTGCTCGGGCCCCACACCCGGATAGTCCAATCCCGCCGAGACACTATGAGTCCTTAATATCTGACCATCGCCATCCTGCAATAGATAGGAATGTGCACCATGGAGCACACCCGTTGTACCCGTGACAAGTGAGGCAGCGTGATCCCCCGTTGACAACCCACGCCCCCCGGCCTCCACGCCAATAAGGCCCACCTCTTTGTCACCGATGAAGGGGCAAAACATCCCGATCGCGTTGCTACCGCCGCCAACGCACGCGACCACATAGTCGGGCAAGCAGCCGACGGTGTCGAGAAACTGTTGCCGTGCCTCTCTACCGATGACTGACTGGAAGTTGCGGACCATCGCGGGATACGGGTGTGGCCCAACCACGGATCCGAGCAGATAGTGCGTGTCCGCCACGTTCGTTACCCAGTCACGTATCGCCTCGTTGATAGCATCCTTGAGCGTCTTACCGCCGTGCTCGACTGTCCTCACATCCGCCCCCATAAGCTTCATACGGAACACGTTGAGTGACTGTCGCCGCACATCCTCGGCTCCCATGTAGACTACGCAGTCGAGTCCCAGCTTGGCGCAGACGGCGGCGGTCGCGACTCCGTGCTGGCCTGCTCCGGTCTCGGCGACGATGCGCCGCTTCCCAAGTCTCCGTGCGAGCAACGCCTGGCCCAGCGCATTGTTTATCTTGTGGGCTCCGGTGTGTGCGAGATCCTCTCTCTTCAGATAGATGCGAGCACCGCCGGCATGTTCGCTTAGCCGGTCAGCCAGCGTAAGCGGCGTCGCCCTGCCACAGTAGTCGCGCGACAGACCATCGAGCTCGTGCATGAACTCGCTATCAGCCAATGCGTCTTCGTACCCCGTTGCAAGCTCCTCGAGTGCCGGCATCAGCGTCTCCGGGACGAACCGCCCTCCATAGGCTCCGAAATAGCCTCGTGCATCAGGTACTGCTGTCTTGGTCATCGTGTATCTCCTGTTCAGCCTTCCGTACAGAGTCGATGAAGGCTCGAATCAATCCAGAGTGTTTGGCGCCATTCTGTTCTACTCCCGACGATACATCGACCCCGTAGGGGTGCGTGGTCAGTACGAGTTCGCGTACGTTTTCCGGCGTGAGCCCACCTGCTACAAAGACCCGGTGGCGACGGGATATTCCTGCAGCAATCGTCCAGGCGAATCTCTCACCGGTGCCCCCTCCAACCCCGGCTCGATAGGTATCAAGTAGATGGACCGGCCGATTAGCATACAATTCCGAGTCAGCGCGCTCGATCTCCTCGACCAGTCTTCGTGTATCCGTGGATGGCTTCACGTGAAGCACTCTGATGGCCGGGCGACAGAGGTGCCGCAGGTGCTCTACAGTGCGGTCACCGCCAACCTGAACCAAGTCAAAGCCGCACCATCCAGCGGTCCGGTTCAGCTCCATAACTGTCTCCCCGGTGAAGACACCCACCGTGCGCACATCCGTGCGCGCCGACCGTGCCACACGAACGAGCTCGCGCGCCAGAGACTCGCTTACTCTACGTTTCGACTCCGTCATCACGAATCCGACATAGTCGGCACCGGCCTCGACCGCCGCCTCAACATGCTCGTGCGACCGAAGTCCGCATATCTTCACCTTCACGCGGCGCATGCGAACTCCCTCGTCACGGCATCTATATCGTCAGCACTCATCAGCGCCTCTCCCACGAGCACTGCATCGGCTCCGGCACGGGCAAGGCGCCGGATGTCAGCGGGACCATGGATGCCACTTTCAGCAACAACCAGTCGATCGGCGGGTACGCACGGGCGCAGCCGTTCAAACGTGGACAGGTCCACTTCGAAGCTGTGCAGGTCGCGGTTGTTGATGCCGATCACACGGGCTTCACTCAAGAGTGCCACATCGAGGTCGCGCTTGTTGTGCGCCTCGACGAGGCACGTCATACCGAGGTCGTGGCTCAAGGAGAGGAGCGAATCCAGCCGATCACGCTCCAGTATGGCAGCGATAAGCAGCACGGCATCGGCGCCGTATGCGCGTGCCCCGTAGACCTGGTAGGGATCGATGATGAAATCCTTGCGTAGCAGCGGCACGCTATGGGCAAACCGTGAGGCAGCAACCGCCGCAAGGTGGTCAGGACTCCCGAGAAAGAACCCGGGCTCTGTCAGGATGGAAACGGCCGACGCTCCCGCCCGTGCGTATGCTTCCGCAATCGCGACATGGTCGAAATCGCATCGGATCAGCCCTCGCGACGGAGATGCCTTCTTCACTTCAGCTATCAAGGCAACCGGACGGCCACTGAGCGCAGCCGCAAGATCGAGCGCGTGCGGCTTGCGCACGATCTCCTCTTTCAGGACTGAAAGAGGCAATTCGACTTTGCGCCGTTTCACAAGCGTGCGCGTGTACGCCACGATGTCTTCCAGGTGTGTCACACAACCACCTCCTGGTGCTTCCTGCAGAAACCCGTGAGCGCATCGAGCCGCGACAGTGCCTTTCCTGTGTCGATCACCTCTTCAGCGAGCTTGATACCCTGAGCCAGTCCGTCGGCAGCTCCCGAGACGGTCAGGGCCGCACCGGCGTTCAGTATCACCACGTCACGGTGAGCGCCGCGCTCACCGGAGAGAACGGCCTTCAGGAGCGCAGCGTTCTCTCCGGCCGTACCACCGCAAAGCAGTGCACCCGCCGTACGCTGAAGACCGAAGTCCTCAGGGGAGACGACAAATCTCTCCTGCCGCCCGTCTCTGATCTCGCAGACATTCGTAGGACCCGACAGCGTCAATTCGTCAAGGCCGTCTTCACCATGGACCACCATAGCCCTGCGAATGCCCAGTCGCATCAGAGCATGTGCCATGAGGTCGACAAGCGCCGTGTCAGCTACGCCGAGCAATTGTGCAGCGGCACCGGCTGGATTGCAGAGCGGACCCAGCACGTTGAACACCGTTCTCACGCCGATCTCACGCCTCGGTCCGGCCGCGTGCTTCATCGCCGGATGGAACTTAGGCGCAAACATGAAGCCGATGCCCACTTCCCGGATGCATCGCCCGACATATTCCGGTTCGAGATCGATCCTGACGCCGAGTGCTTCGAGCACGTCTGCGCTCCCACAGCTGCTGCTCATGGCCCGGTTTCCGTGTTTGGCTACGCGTACACCCGCACCCGCCGCTACAAAGGCTGCAGCGGTGGAGATGTTGAAGGACCGGGACCCATCGCCACCCGTCCCACAGGTATCCAACTCGGCTCCAGCGTCAATGCGAATCGCACGCGAGAGCATCGCGCTGGCCAGGCCCGCCACTTCCTCGGCCGTTTCTCCCTTTGTGCGAAGGGCAACTACAAAGGCCGCGATCTGCGCCGGCGTAGCCTCTCCGTCCATTACTTCACTCATCACACTTGATGCTGCGGACGAATTAAGAGAGCGCCCCGATACAAGGGTCGCGATAGCATCACGAATCATCTCACTTCTCCTTTGACGAAGTTGTGAAGCACATTCTTCCCCCACTCGGTCATGAATGACTCCGGATGGAACTGCACACCCGCGACCGGATAGCTCGTATGCCGGAGGCCCATGATTGTCCCTTCGTCTGTCTTTGCCGTTACCTCCAGGCAATCCGGCAGGGTTTCCGGTTCGACAACCAGTGAGTGGTACCGGATGGCACTGAACGGGCTCGACAACCCATCGAACAGCCCCGTCCCATTATGGTGGATAAGCGAGGCCTTGCCATGCCTTATCTCCGCGGCCCGTCGAACCACACCACCGTACACCTGGCCAATGCATTGATGGCCGAGACACACGCCCATAAGGGGAACAGAGGCGCCGAAACGGCGAATGATATCGTTCGAGACACCGGCCTTGTCAGGCGTGGAGGGACCGGGAGACACCAGAATCCTGTCCGGCGCCATGCGCTCAACCTCATGCACGGTAATCCGATCGTTCCGCACGACGAGCACCTCCTCGCCCAACTCGCACAGGTACTGGTAAATGTTGTACGTGAAGCTGTCGTAGTTATCGATGAGCAGCAGCACGTTCCACCTCCTTGACATCGGACGCGCCTTCCGCCCGATTGATGGCGTTAACGAGCGCGTGCGCTTTGTTGAGCGTCTCTTCGTACTCGCTCGACGGCACACTGTCGTACACGATGCCGCACCCTGCCTGCGCGTGTGCGATACCTCCGGATGTCACTATTGTGCGTATGGTTATGGCCATGTCGAGATTGCCCGAATAAGAGAGGTACCCGACCGCCCCGGCGTAGGGTCCGCGTTTATCCGGCTCGAGCTCAGCAATCAGCTCCATCGCGCGTACTTTCGGTGCGCCGGAGACCGTACCCGCCGGAAAGCACGCGCGAAGCGCATCCAGCGCGGTCACGTCCTTGTGCAGCGCGCCCTCCACATGCGTCACCAGGTGCATCACGTGGGAATAGCGCTCCACTTCCATCAGGTCGCTCACCTCGACCGTGCCCGGTTCGGCAACACGGCCTATGTCATTGCGTCCCAGGTCGACCAGCATGATGTGCTCGGCGCGCTCTTTCTCGTCGTTTCGCAGTTCGTGTTCGAGCGCCACATCGTCCTCAGCGGTCCTGCCACGTTTCCTCGTACCCGCCAGAGGCCTCGTCATGACTCTGCCGTTCTCAACGCGAACGAGTATCTCGGGGGACGCGCCCACCAGTTGGAATCCACCACAATCGAGATAGAACATGTACGGCGACGGGTTGATACTGCGCAGGGCACGGTAGATGTCGAAAGGAGCGGCATCCGTCCGGCGGCTGAGCCGCTGCGACAGGACAACCTGTATCGCCTCGCCTTCGGCGATAAGGTCTTTCGTCGAGGCCACGGCTCGCTCGAATTTCGCACGCGTGAAGTTGGAATTCAACGTCGCGTCAATTGGAATACCACCTCGCTTCCCCTGGGTCTGCGGCAGGGGACGGCTCAAGCGTTTCGCAAGGTCGTCGATCCTCTCGATGGCCTCGGAGTACGCCTGTTCGATGTCACCTTCGGGCATCACGTGGCTGAGTATCTTGATGGTGTGAGTCACATGGTCGAATATAAGCATCGTGTGGACGAACATGAAGAATGCCTCGGGGAGGCCGAGTCTATCGATGAAGGGAGAAGGAAGTCGTTCGAAGGCGCTGGCAGTCTCATACGAGAGATAACCGACCGCTCCTCCACAGAGTCGTGGAAGACCAGGGATGTTCGCGATAGTGCAGCGCGCCATCTCTCGCTCGATCTCCTGGAGCGGATCGATAGAACTACTGCCGGTCGTCAACGTACGATAGGGCTCGGTGCCGATGAAACTGTAACGGGCTTGTCTCTGTCCGCCCTCAACACTTTCGAGGAGGAAAGAAGGGCCGCCGCGGTTAACCTTGAGGAATGCTGAAACCGGCGTCTCGAGGTCCGCGACGACCTCGCGCCAGACGGGCACCCACGCACCCCCTTCACTCAGACGTCGCACATCTTCGATAGCCGGGTAATACATCTCGTTCCTCCTTCAATCTTCTCTCGGACAAAAGAAAAGGCCCCTCGCCCACCAGGGGCGAGGGGCCGAAGTCCTCGCGGTGCCACCCTTGTTGGCCACGCATTGCGCAGCCATCTCTTCTCAGGTACCACTCCAGTCAGAAGCTATACCCTGGGCTCTGGTAACGGTGCCCTCTCCGTCGAAGCCTACTCGGAAAGCCCTTTCGGTCCGCGGCTCCCGGGTCCATTCACTTCCCGCGCAGTCGCCGGCTCACACCTTACCCGGCTCTCTGAGACTCGCTTGGGAACCTACTAGTCCCGTTCGAAGCCTTTTGCCTATGCAGTTATGTAAGTAGCGATAGTAGACAGACGCCAATGGTTTGTCAAATCGTTCTTGGATAGTATGGCAGCGGACATGATGAATCGACCATCACTCCCACGACAGGACATCGTTGTAGTAGGTCCGGGCCGTGTGGCGAACCATCCAGCTCGCCTGTGTATTCCCTCCCGGCAGTATGCCGTGCCTGGTGTTTCCCGCCTTTCCAGTGCCAGCTTTCCGAAACGTCGTACACAACGCCGTCAACAGCAACCCAGGCTGGGGCGCCGTTCCGGCCATTGCAGATGGCAAGCTCCTCCCGTGTAACTATATGCACCACACCATCTTACGCCGGACAACCAAAAAAGGGAGCCCCCGAATCCCGGGGGCTCCCTTCAATTCGAATCGTTGTCCGTTACTGCAAGAAGGGACGAACGAATGGTGATGTATCACCACGACGCAGGAAATGGCCCGACGGACCTTCACCGAGGAATTCGGAGAACCATGACTCGTGCTCGATTTCCTCATTCAGGATAGCCTGGGCCAGAAGATACGTGCGGTGGTCCTTGCCCGCTGTCAGGTTGCAGATGTGTGTGTAACCACGTACGGCGCACCGTTCAGCCTCAACGAGCACCTTGAGTATACCCATTGTGTCAGCCGGATCCGCAGGCAGGTTCGCGGGCGGGCATGCGGACATGTCGTGGAATGCGTTCATACTGTCAGGCAGTTTGCCACCCAGTTCGTATATGCGCGGCATCAGTGCCTCAAAGTGGTTGCGGTCTTCGACGCGTGCCGTCTCCGCTATCTCCTTGACTCCCTCACCCTGCAGACCGACAAGGTTTGCGCGCAGAATCGTGTAGTAGTAGTACGTGGTAAGCTCCGCTGCGGCATTTGCAACCAGCAGCTCCACTAACTCGTCGACATTCACGCCTGTCTTCTCAACCATCTCTCTCGCTACTCTAGCCATTGTTTTGCCTCCTTCTTGTTTCTCAGGTTAAATCCCCTGGCTACTCAATTCGATTCCTACCTATTCATTCCCTCTGTCTCCCCCTTCCCTCGTCTTCTTCATCTTTCAGCAGACACTCTATAGATATTCAGTATCGGTAGAACCGGGCCGGTTATCGCAGGACACTATCAGGATCGATTTCCTAATCAGTCGGCTGCCCTGCACTCAGGACAGAGGCCGTAGAAGTCCAGGCGGTGGCTTACCAATTGGAACCCCGAACGCTGCGACACCTCCTCCACCAGATTGTTGGCCACGCTTGTATCGGAATCGATAATCTTATGACAGCGGATGCAGATAACGTGCGCATGCGGATATGGCCGACTCCCGTCGTACCGGTTATCATCGTTGCTGAAGCCGAGCTCAAGGACCTCCCCTAAGTCCTTAAGCAGGTTGAGCGTCTTATACACTGTCGCCGGACTTGAGGT
>CAZKHH010000054.1:0-13469 GCA_964552485.1 uncultured Dehalococcoidales bacterium
GGTCCAGTATCTTCGGGACCACGATAGGCTGCGCCAGGTCATCGGCTGCAACCCGCTGCGGTGCTCGGCCGAGTTGCGGAGGGCTGCGGGGACCAGGTTCGTGTATCTGGAACAGGTGAGAGGCAGAATCGAATCGCTGAAAGAAGTTGAGGGAGAACCCTGTGAGCACTGAGTCACACAGCATTCCCCCTCGACGTGTATACAGACAGAATAGCGCCGCCAGCCACCGCTGTCAATATTTTGACGGGCTTTCCAAGGCTCGGACATGAGACATGAAGCCAATATAAAAGGACTTCATTTCCGGCGCTGCGCAGGCCTTCACCAGCCTGTCATAGACCTTGGCCGCTTGAGGCGAGCGAGCACCACTTCGATGCAAGCCATCGCGTATGCAAGAGGCTTTGCTGCAAATGGCCAGCGATGAGCGTGCTCACCGAACCAAGAGCTGACCACCTATCGTTTCACCCTCAAGATGCCTTACCGTACGCTGCCCGCGCCTGTACACGCTCCGAAATTATCGGTACCATCCAATCTACAGCCTAACATGTCCCTTCAGCCGATATGCGAGAGAATCGACCAATACGAAGGCCATCTACTCTGGTGACGTGAATGATTGTTGTTCTCGACGCTAACGCCCTCATAGCCAACAGCTATGCATTCTCCAGCGCGAACGCCGATGCACTACTTCGCTATGTGGAGATGACCCGAAGTGTACAACTCTGCGTTCCAGAGGTTGCGGTCCTCGAGGCGGTCAATCACCATCGCGAGCATCTTGAGAACGCAATTGCCAAACTGAAAAGCGACCTAACGTCTCTTCAGGGATTGCACGCCGCCTTCCGTTCTACCCCCCAAGCTGATGTAGATATCGAAGAATCGGTGACACGCTACGAGCGCGAACTCAGAGACCGACTTCATTCCGCTCGCATTCTTCCGATTCCCGAAGTACCTCACGGCCGGGTCTTGCATCGGGCCCTCGCGCGGCGAAGACCTTTTGATGAGAAAGGCCACGACGGGTATCGCGATTGCCTCATTTGGGAATCCCTGCTTGCACACTGCGCTCTAGCCGAACAGGAAGTATGCTTTGTTACGGGAGATAGAGCCTTCGTCGACCGCGATGCGAGTACTCTAGGGCTCCACGCCCACTTGCTGGAGGACCTGGCCCACCACTCCATCGACTCTGGGTCTTTCTATCTTTTTCCTGATGTGGCAGCTTTCGTCAAGGCTAGGGTCCTACCCAATCTGACTCGCCTCGACCAACTAAGCCTTCAATTGCTAGACAACACGTTTCCCGACCTCAGACTCCCTGAGGTATTGCAGGACCACATCGACCAAATAATGACCGCCCTCGCCCACGAACTGCCGACTTCACGTTCAACACCACCAGTTAGCAGGTGCGAAGCCATTGCGCTTAACCGCTTTGGAGACGTCGAATCCGTGGACGTCTTCGAGTGGAGTCCAGACGTCGTGTTTGTTTTCTTCAGCCTTTCGGCATATTGCTCAGTCTTGCAGGTATCGTTGCCTTCCCCATCTGAATGGCCCGAGGCCGTTGTGCCGGTCGAGGTTCCGTTCTATTGTGTCTTCGAACTCAACACTGAGACCAGGGCAGTCGGCGGTTTCGTTCCTCATGCTTTGCCTCGAAGGGGCAACGCCGACCCCTGAACCCGTCACGACAATACGTAAGCATGAAATGGCAGACATACCGATGTTCGTCCAGTGGTGACTGCGGCTGCAAGCTGCCCCTGGTCTCGGAGCTGTCTGGCGTAGCGGCACGGCGCATCCTTCCGCATGCGTGCCACGTTTGTGCAGGGGCTCGTAGAGCACCCGCCCGAATCGCGATTGCCTGCTGCTATCTTCCGAGGACTTCTCTCGGCGATGAGATCGGCTGATACTGTGCTACTTCCTCAACCACAGCGGCCTGCTCGGTGCTGGTCAGCGGTGTGAATCGTTCGGCGGCTTCGATCACCTTGGGCCACAATCTCACATCACCCGGCAGGGGGCATGTCGTGACGCCTTGAGTGAGCGTGTATGCCAGGCTCCGGTCGATATCTGCCTACGTGTCGAAGGGCTCGTACCACGTACGGTAGGATCGGTCTTGCGAAGGCCATAGGCGCTTCGATATCGCCTTTATCGCAATCGTCCCGACGTCCTTGCGCTGCGCCAGGTCCAGCAGCGGACGGAAGTCATTGTCGTCGTTGAAATGAGCGGCATGCACCCGGCTAAGCGGAAACAGGACTGTATCGAAATCAAAACGTTCGAGTGCTTCGACGTAGAGGCCAGGTCTGTGGCCCGTGATTCCGATGTACCTGACGAGACCCTGCTGCCTGGCTTCCAGCACCGCCTCCAATGCACCGCCGGGACCGAGGATGGTCTCAAGCGTGTCCAGGTCGTCGACAAAGTGGAATTGAAAGAGGTCGAAGTAGTCTGTCTGAAGCCTGCTCAAAGAGCGCCTGATGCTTTCCCAGGCAGCCGCCCTGTCCCGTGCCATCGTCTTGCATCCGAGGAAGAAGGCATTCCTGTAACGCGGCATCCAGCGGCCGATGTGCAGCTCAGCATCGCCGTAGCGTGGAGCAACATCGATGTGGTTGATGCCATGCTCTACTGCCGAGTCCATGGCCGCATCGGCTTCGGCCTCCGGAATCTCCCAGAAGGCTGCGCCACCGATTGCGAGAATACTGCTCATGTGTTCCGTCTTGCCGAGTCGTCTCTTATCCATGCCCCGTCCTCCTTGCGCGTGGAAACTACCGTCTGAAGCCATACCGGACTGAAGATACTAGTCCGAGCTTGCTGTAAGCAAAGTCCTCCCGAAGCTCACGCAGTAGGATGCTCCTGTGTGGTGCTACCATTGACTCTTGCCTGACACTGCCCATGATAGGCCGCACAGGCCGAAGCCGCGAGGACCATGCGTGATCGTACGAGGAATCGTCAGCCGACTGCTCCGGAGTATAGCCAGTGGTGGAGCGTGGCATGAGATCCACGTATCACAGACGCGGGACTCGGGACCTATATCGCGCGAGTGCCAGCACTTGCGTGCCAACGGCGTACGTTGCCACATTCGCAGTCTACCATCGCCCAGTGGAAGAGGGGTCTCGGGCGGGATGGTAAGCCTGCGGGTGCACAAGGATGACCTGCATACGGCGCACCGCCTGTTGAGCGAGCTCAGAGACTAGCGGCACGCCGGCTCTATTCTCCCGGCATCATACGGAGTGTGGCGGGGCGAAAGCGTATCTACTTCCCTTCCTGCTCCAACCGCTGCGAAAGCAGCTCTATGGCTTTCCGCAATTCCTGCTGCTCGGCGCGGGTCTGCTCCACAAGCTTCGATACTGCGTCGGCTCTGTCCGTACCAGGCTCCGAGACCAGAGGCCCGCCGGTGGCGAGCTTCAAGGGCTCGTCAGCGGCCTTATTCAGGTTCAGTGAGAGCACATCGAAGCGGTTGTAATGCCCGATGATGTCGTGCCACTGCTTCCGGACTATCATCTGCTCGATGTCAATGTCCGCGTAGATAATGCCTTCCTCTCCCTCGATGCTCGCCAGCACTACGCCGTTGGGATCGTAGATTGCGCTGTATGCATTCGCGGCCAGCATGAACTGGCGCTTCTCATCGGTCGTGCCGAGCATGTCCACCATTTCCCGGCTGACGGTGCTGGTCGAAACGATCGTGAACAGCTTGCCCTCGCAGGAGTGGGCACCCGCCCTGAGGTGTATCCACCTGTTCTGCCCCAGATTGTCCCCGAGGCCGATGGCCGGATAGTTCGCTACATGTACCTGCTCTCCCTGCGCCAGCAGCGCGAACCGCGCAAGTGTATTGCTGTTCTCGCCACAGGCGAGCGTGCCCAGCTTGCCGATGTCGGTATTCCATACGTTCATGCCTGAGCCGTCGCCCCGCGACCATATCATCTTCTCGGCGAAGGTCGGCACCAGCTTGCGGTGCGTCCCCAGGATGGAGCCGTGGCGGCCGATGATGAGATTCGTGTTCCACATGGTACCCATGTTTGTCGGGACCTTCTCATTGATGCCCATCACCAGGTACACGTTGGCCTTTTCTGCCGCCCGGCACAGTGCATCGGTGGCAGGACTTGGAATCTCCACAGCTTCCTTGAAGAGGCGAGCGAACAGTTCGTCATGCTTGAGCGGCGAATCGAGCCATATCCAGTAGGGATAACCCGGTATGAACACCTCCGGGAAGGCTACGAGGTTCGCCCCGTTGCCGGCAGCCTCCCTGATGAGCCGGCAGGCTTTCTCTACCGTAGCTTCCCTGTCGAGAAAGACAGGTGATGACTGTACCGCCGCTGCTTTGAACTTCGGATACTGGTCTCCCATTTTGGCCTCCTGACTCTTGGTCTATGGTGTGGCGATTGATGAAGGCGATTCTACTACCGGTCGCTTCCGCGCGTCTATCGGCACGGATCGGAGTCCCATGGCCTCCCTGGGGCTTCAGATACTCTGTCCTTGCTCGATCGTCTGCAGATATCGACTATCTGATTGCAGCGGTAGCTGGTACTATTCAGCGCAAGCCACTAAAAGAACGGAGGTACAAGTACATGCCTATCATCACTGTTGAAGCACTCGAGGGCAGGACCACGGAGCAGAAGAAAGGGCTGGCAAAGGACATTACGGAAGCCGTCATGAAGAACTTCAACGTCGGGGCCGATGCCGTGACAATCATTATCCACGAGTTTCCCGAAGAGAATCTCGCCAAGGGCGGTAAGCTGAAGATCGACTGGTAGTCTCACCCGGACAGACACCATTTGATACCTGGAGGAGGTCCTAATGGCCACGCAGAGAATCCTTGGCATAGAGGGCAGCCCTCGCAAGGATGGTAACTCGGATATCTTGCTGGAGCATATCCTGACAGGGGCACGCGGCGCGGGTGCAGCGACGGACACCATTCATCTTCGCGACCTCGCTTTCCAGTCGTGCATCGGCTGCGAGCGGTGTCGCACGGACAAACGGTGTACAGGGTTAGCGGATGAGATGGCTGGCGTCTACGAGAAGCTGGATAACAGCCGGGGTCTTGTCCTCGTCTCACCTGTTCACAGCTACACGGTGACCGCGCTCGTGAAGGCGTTCCTCGATCGCCTGTATTGCTACTACGACTTCAGCGAACAGCGTCCGGGAACGGTCCGGAGCAGACTGGCTGGACAGGGCCGGAAGGCCGTCATCGCGGCGGCCGGCGAGCAGGCCACCGCCGAAGAAGGCGGTATGGATACCACCATGGTCATTTTGCGGCGCAATGTCGAGATCCTCGGCTGCCACATCATTGCAGAGTTACCCGTGCTGGGCGTGTTTGACCGTGGTGAAGTCCTTCGTCGGCCGGATGCACTGGAGGAGGCAGAGGAGTCAGGGCGGCGGCTGGCCTTGTCTCTGGGCTAGACAGGTTCCTGGAGAAGTCGGCCGTGTCCCGTCACAGGCTTTGTGACGCCGAGCCGCTTCAGGATTCCCCTGTATAGAGATATGTCGCCGCCGACCACCGCTTTGCCTAGCTCGTGTTCCATCCCATCGGCTATGTCCAGGAGCCTCATGCCTCCGCCGCTGACAACCAGGGCGTCTACTTCAGGCGCTTTCTCAGCAACCCGCCTGAGCGATTCCTCGACGGCCCACCGGGGCGTCTGCCAGCCCATGGGGTCAAGTTCGCCTTCGCCCGCAAACGGACTGCCGGCGGGCCCCTTGACGAGTCCCAGCGACTCCCAGTTCTCCATGACCGGTACCTGCACCCCTGCTTCGGTGAGGAAGGACAGCAGTGGCCGCGCGGTCTCGTTCGTATAGTACGTGGCCGCCACCGCCACGCTCGTTGCGTTCAGGTCGTGCAGAGCCCTGACCACTTCGATGCCCATCATGACGAACGGTCTGCCCGCGGCGCGTTCGATGTCCTCTTGCACTTTGAGCGCGCCATTCCAGCCATGAACGAACGCGAACGGATAGCCGAACTGGGAAACCACGTCCACGCCCGCCGCCGCAAGCGATCGTGCACATGCTGTCAGCTCTGGCACGGCCTCCCGGATGTGGTTGAGGCTGTAGTCGAAATCGGGCGGGCGCATCAGCGTTTGTGTGACAATCGTGCCCTCGGGCGCGACCCGGAGGAACTCTATCGGAGAGATGTCCATCCACGCAGGCGGCGTGATGAATCCCACTTTCGAGATGCGATGGTCGTTCAAAGCCCGGCCCTTGGCTACTCCTGTTGTCCTTCTGATGCGGCGTTCCTGCCTGCTATACGTCCGAACACAAGACAGTCGGTGATTGCGCAGCTTCCGAGACGGCACGCGCCATGCACGCCGCCGGCTACCTCACCCGCGGCGAAGAGGCCGGGGATGGGTCGACCCTCCAGGTCGAGCACACGCGCTTTGATGTCGATGCCAACGCCTCCCATTGTGTGATGGACCTTGGGCCAGAGCCGCATGGCGTAATAGGGAGGGTTCTCGAGTCTGCAGGCGTTTTCGATGATCGGCTTGCCGAATCCATCGTCGTGTCCTCGCTCGACGCATGAGTTGAATTTCTCAACTGTGGACGACAGCGCACTGTCTTCGAGTCCGTAATGGCTGGCCAGGTCAGACAGACTGTCGAAGGTCTTGACGACTCCTTTGTTGAGAGCGGGTTCGATGGACCAGCCCGATTGTGTTACTGCTCGTTCGTCGGCTATGCCGAGGCACGGCCTGCCCACATTGAGAATGGCGTCGGCCACGGTCTTGCGGTCTCCCAACTCATTCACTATCCGCCTGGAGGTGACTGGTGAGACGATAAGTCCGTACTGGAACAGGATGTAGTCTGCGAAGCGTGGTCCATCGCCGTAGCCTCGCTCGTCCGGAGAGCCCCACGGGCCTAGCTGTATATGTGACAGGTGTACCGGTAGCGCTCCTATCCTCAACGCTTCGACCAGCGCTTCGGCCCGGGCAAAGGCAACGTTCGTTGTGTCTATCTCTTGTGTAAGCCGGGGGTCCTGCATCGACCTGAAGGCCACATCCGCCCCGAACCCACCGGTGGCGAGTATGACCGCGCGTCGCCCGCAGATGAAGCCGTCGGTCCCGGCAGTGTCATCTTTGAAGTCGTATCCTCGCCGCACCCGTATACCTGCTACGCAGCCCGTGTCATCCAGCACGAACCCCGTGCACTGGGTCTGCAGCCTCACTTCGACTCCGAGCTCGCGAAGCTTGGCGAGCTCCTGGCGGATGATGGTCGATCCGCTCACTCCATCGGCCGTGTAGCAGCGTGGCACCGAGTGGCCGCCAAACTGATCGATTCTGTCCAGATACGGCACGCCGAGATAGTCGGCCGACCACTTGTAGGTCTCCGTGGAACGGTGTGCGACCTCATGGACAAGTGCAGGGTGGTTCAGGCCGAGACCTGCCTTCAGCATGTCAGAGTACATCAGCTCCGGCGAGTCTTCTATGCCTGCCGCTTGCTGCGCGGGTGTACCCGCCGCTGCAATACCGCCATCGCTGATGGCCGAGTTGCCGCCCACAGCTTTCATCTTTTCGACGACTGTCACAGATGCGCCATGATTATGCGCCTCAATCGCTGCGGCAAGACCGGCAAAGCCCCCGCCAATGACGACCACGTCGACCTCGGCGTCCCACCGCCGGATATCAGCTGCGCTCAGAATCGTGTGCATCTTCATAAGACCCCTTCCTCATTCCAGCCTGCCGAACCAGCGGCCTGCCAGCGTGAGCAGGATGGCGCCGAAAGTGATTACGACAAGCAGGTCGTCGACTACCGACATCGTATGCCCGAACACGGTCACCCCGATGATATCCCCCTCTCCTTCGAGAAACAACTGTCGTATGGCGTCGACTCCATATGTGAGCGGGTTGAAGCGTGAGATGGTACCGAGCCACGGCGCCACGTTGTTGACCGGGAAGAAGACGCCTGAGAGAAAGATCAACGGGAAGATAATGAGCTGCACTATCAATTGAAAACCCTGTTGCGATCGCATTCGAGATGCGACAAGTATCCCCAGCCCTGACAGGGAGACAGATACCAGAACAAGTACAGGAACGAGCTTCAGCACCAGCAGAGGTGTAATCGTGACGCCCACAAACGGCGCAAGCAGCAGCATGATGAGACCTTGTATCACCGCAACAGTGGCCGCCCCCAGTGCCTTTCCGAGCACTATGCCTACTCGGCCGATGGGCGCTACAAGTATTTCCTTGAGGAAGCCGAACTCGCGGTCCCAGACCACTGACAGGCCGGACATCACCGACTGCATCAGCACCATCATTGCGATGATTCCCGGATAAATGAACTGGACGAAATCGACCCCTGGGACGAGCGTCCCGATGAGCCGGTTGAAGCCTGCACCGAAGATAACGAGGAACAGAAGGGGCATGGCGAACGCACCCAGCATGCGTGAACGCTCCTGGATGAACCGCAGGAGTTCACGGTATGCGACAACCCATGTCCCACGTATGACGTCGCTCATCTACACTATCGCCTGAATGCACTGCGGCTTGCAGCTCGCAGCTGATCGGTCGCTCCCGCTTCGTCATCGCGAATTGCCCTCCCCGTGAGCTTGATGAACACGTCATCAAGCGTGGGGCGGTGCACGCCAACGGAGACGAGCGGCGTTTCAAACGTGCCGCATAGTTGCGGCAGGAATGTCTCGCCGCGCTGAACGCTGAACGAAACCTTGCCGTCCTCGATTTCGGGAGAGATATCGAATTTGCTTCGCAATTCGGCTGCGGCTGCTTCGTTGTCTTGGGCTTCGATGGTGACTATATCTCCCCCGATAGAATCCTTGAGTCCGTTTGGCGTGTCGAGCGCAGCCATGCGGCCGTGGTCGATGATACCTATCCGGTCGGCAACCTCTGCCTCGTCCATGTAGTGTGTCGTGAGGAAGATGGTAAGAGAGTGCCGCCGTCGTAGTGAAAGTATGTAGTCCCAGATATGTCTGCGCGTCTGCGGATCGAGGCCGAGCGTCGGTTCGTCGAGAAACAGCACCCTCGGGTCGTGCAGCAGGCCGCGCGCTATCTCCAGCCGCCGCTTCATTCCGCCGGAGAACGTGCGTACGCGACTCTTACGTCGGTCGGAGAGTTCCACAAGCTCAAGTAGTTCCTTGATCCGTTGCTCAAGGAGGGCACGTGGGACGCTGTATGCGTAGCCGTGAAACCGCAGGTTCTGCTCGGCCGTCAGATACTCATCGAGCGTCGGGTCCTGGAATACCAGGCCTATGGAGCGACGCACCTCGCGGGGTTGACGTACAACGTCGAAGCCGTTGACCTTCGCCGTTCCTGAGCCCGGAGTCAGCAGCGTGCACAGAACGCTGATGGTAGTCGTCTTGCCGGCTCCGTTCGGTCCGAGAAAGGCGAACAACTCGCCGTCCTTGACCTCGAACGACACGTTGTCAACCGCTGTGAGCTGACCGAACCGCTTGGACAGGGAGTTGACCTGGATGCTATTCATGGCACAATCAACCTATGATAGCGCGAGACGACCCTGTGTGGCACGGCGCGATGCACCGGGATATCAGCAGAACTAAGGCTTGAACCCGCCGCGACCGAGGAATACTGCTCTGTCTCCGAGCTCGGCCTCTATCTCGAGCAGACGCGTGGTCTCGTCGTCGAGGCCGCCCTCGCGCATGTGCCCGGTCTTGAGGCCCACCGCGTAATCCGCGTTGTCTTGACCTTCACCCCTGCTGCTGCAGGGCATCACTGCGTATCCGTTCCGGTACGCGAGGTCCACCATGTCGAATGCTTCCGTGATGGTGCCCACCTGGTTAACCTTGAGCAGGACGCAATTGGCAGCGCCGACTTCAATACCGCGTCTAAGCCGTGTCACGTTAGTGGTAAACAGGTCGTCTCCCACAATCTGCACTCCGAGTTCCCTGGTAAGGATGGCGTGGCCCTCGTAGTCCTCCTCGTCAAGCGGGTCCTCGAGGATGACAAACGGGTATTCCTTCACCATATCGCGATAGAGCGCAATCATGTCGTCCCGTGTCTTGTCCTCTCGGGAATAGAGCCCCTTATAGAGGTCGGACTCCTTGTCGTAGTAGCAGCCTGCCGCGATGTCCACCTGGATGCCCGTCTTGCCTTCCTGTCCGGCGCGCCCTATAGCCTCCTTCATCAGCGCCCAGAGCTCGCGGTCGTGGTCGAAGACGCCTTCCTGGTCGATGAAGAGCCTGGCAATACGGAACGCGTTGATTCCCTTCTTGTCGAGCAGCAGTTGTCGGAATGATTGCCGTACCTGCCAGCACGCCTGTGACGCATCGATGAACGTCTCGTAGCCATAGCAATAGAACGAGTAGGTTGGTTTCTCCCCACCGCGTTCACCACCGCCATACCGCTTCGGCCCGAGTACGGCAAGCACCCCCGGGACGGGCATGACGCAGGCGTTCGGTCCGCCGATGTACTGGTAGAGAGGGAGCCCGACACTGTTCGCTGCTGCTTTGAGGACGGCTGCTGATACAGCCGCGATGCAATTGCCGCCAAGGCGCGATTTGTTGGGAGTCCCGTCCAGTTCGATCATTCGCCAGTCGATGTCACGCTGGCGGGTGGCGTCCATGCCGGCAAGTTCGGGAGCGATTTGCTCCTTCACGATCCGCACCGCCTTCTGGACACCAAGGCCGCCCCACCTCGGGCCTCCGTCATGAATGAAATGGACTTCGTGGGCGCCTACCGATGTTCCGGCCTGCACCGTGGCAACGCCGACCGCGCCGTTCTCTGTGGTAACACGCGCTTCTACCGAGGGATGACCCCTCCAGCTCCAGCCCTGTAGTGCAGAAACCGACTTGATCCTGGAACCATGGCGCATTGTGTTGGTCCTCCTCCCGAATCGCTATGCCTCAGGAGGCAGAATAAGTGCCACCGTGAGGTCAATCAGACTAATATTCGGCTCGGCGATTACGCCGCTCTTCAGTTGCAGCAAGGTGGGCGTTGTGTTGTGCCTTGCAAGCACGTCGCCGATGTCGATTCCGTTGTCCGCAGCCTGCTGCATAGTGAATCCGTCGACTACCCCGCCGGCCAGACAGGGCAGGGGCCCGATTCCCTCGACGAACTGCGTTCCGGGGCCGTCCGTACCGTCGGTATCCACGGACGCCATGACTATCCGCGGGCTTCCGGCTATCCTCGTTGCAGCCGCAAGCGCGAACTCCTGATTCCGACCGCCGATACCTTCGGATTTTCCCACCGTTACAACCATCTCTCCGCTCGTGAAAAGGGCACAAGGAGCCTTGAACGGCTCACCGCGCCGTTCGATGGTCTTTGCGATTTCCGCGAGATAGTAGGCTGCCTGCTTCGCCTCGATGAACATCATCTCATCGCCCAATAAATAGGCGCTGAAGCCGAGTTCCTCCGCCTTCTTCATCGCCGGCCCGATCTTCCCGGACTGGCCGTGTCCCGGCATTATGCCAAAAACCCTGGAGTGGGCTGTGCTGAACTCCTCTGCTCCGACCGAATCGTAGAGGGCGTCGCTCTTGAGCAGGAAGTCGCGTACGCTTTCGGGCACTTCATCCCACGCCCCCCACCGCTTCAGGCGGTCGATCGCCATTTCGTATGTAGTTCCGTCGGGGAGGTTGTGTAGCCAGTAGTTTCTGTGCATGAGATGGTCGTAGCTTCCGGGGTCGATTGAGATGATATGAATCGCGCGGGCGGGTCGAATGTTCCGGGAGATGCGGCCACCCTTCATGAGGTCGAGATGATTGCGGACGGGATTGAGGTCGGACGTCGGCGCCCCTTTTACTATCTGCATGATGTGAGTTGTCGTTTTCACATCATCGAGTGATACGCCTGGGGCCGGCATCGTAAGCAGTGCGGACACTCCATTAGACACGCACGTGAACACTAAGTCTCGCCCCGTAAGGCCCCGGGTCATGTCAAGGATGGTTTCGCAACCACGGACGCAGTCCTCGTCCGGAACGGGATGTCCCCCCAGCGTTACCCCGATGCGTTCGAGAATGACAGGGTGTCCCTTCTTGTCGATGACGTGTCCGCCGGTCAGGTGCTCGCCGAGGACATCCTCGAGTGCTTTGGCAACGCGTTGTATGCCCTTTCCGGCGCCGAAGACGAAGATGCGGTCGATATCAGCCAGGGGGATGCGTTCCTCGCCGCTCACGGGTGCCCCCTGAGGCTCGAATTCAGGTCTGCCGATAATCAGAGCGTCGCTTTCGATGCGGACGAGCTTTGCTGCGTTCCAATAGGGGTCGGCGGCCTGCAGGCCGGCTTCGAGTATCTCGACGACACCGAGTCGCCCGGCGACGTTGCCATGCGATATGAGTGACTCGCTGTTCGTGATTCTCATGGTGCGGCCTGCATAGTGCCCGCGGTGCATGTACGAGAAGAATTGCGGAAGTCCTAGTATGCCTTACACAATATACAGAGGCAAGGTTGCTACTGCAGCTGTCTGAGCGGCGTCTGGCTGTTGATGTTCGCCTTGACAAAACCGGGTCAGATGTAGACCATATATCGGAACATGATATATCGCGAGCCGAGGTATAACCCGGCACCCGCAGGACAGGAGAGAGAACCGTGAAACGCAAGGTCGCCGTCATCGTGGATGCCCCTGCGGCTGTCCCACAGGAGCTTGTCGACAAGCATGACATCGGCGTGGTGCCGTTGCACGCCATCATCGACGGTCAGGACTACCCCGAGACCGAAGTCGACATGGACTGGCTGCTCGCGCGGCTTGCACAGAAGGGAAATATACCTACAACGTCGGCATCGTCTGTTGGCGATTTCCTCACCGCGTACGAGCGGGCTGTGGAACGCGCTGAATCGGCGGTATCCATCCATATGACGTCCAAGTTCACGAAGACCTACGAAAACGCGCTCACCGCACGCGCCGAGATAATGGAGAAGCATCCCGGTTTCCGGGTCGAAGCTATCGACGCTGAGACGGTCGAGGCCGGCGAGATGCCCATCGCGCTCGCAGCGGCCGAAATGGCCTCGGAAGGCGCCGACTTTGAGTCAGTTGTGCAGAAGACGTACGAAGTCCGCGACGCCGTCTGCTCGCTCTACTGTTTCGAGACCCTGTTCTACCGGGACAAGGGCGGCCGCATATTCAAAGCCAAGGCATGGGCGGAGACGGAAGAGCAGAGCACGACAGGCTTCAAAGCGATGATCGAAGTTGACCACTCCACCGACGGCACGGTGAAGCTCGTCGCACGCGCCCGCGCGAAGAAACAGTTGATAAACAAGATGGTGACCATCGCCGCTCAGAAGGTTGGCGACGGAAGACTCACGGGCGCAATTGTCCACATTGCGGCGGAGAAGGACGCGGAGTGTCTCAAGCGATCGATCGAAGAGAAGGTCGCGGTGGATAACCTTGTTATCTCTCACGGTCGGGCAGTGACCGCAATCCAGAACGGGCTCGGTTTCGTGACGTTCGGGTTTCACAGGTCATAGGTCAGGCCGCCGGAACTGAACGCGAAACGGTTTTCACAGTCCCCAGTGATTGTGGCGCCTTAACAATATCTCGAGACGGTAACAGGACGAAAGAGACAAGACGGAGGGCTGCTATGCGAAAACTCGGACTGATACTATGTTGCGGTG
>CAZKHH010000055.1:0-13204 GCA_964552485.1 uncultured Dehalococcoidales bacterium
CCCCGATTATACCTTCCATACGTGTCTGAAGCTATTACTCGGACAGGCTCCTAGCACTACGAAGTCGCTTTCTTCCAGCACGCGGTTGTTTTCCGATGCCGGCAGGAGGACATCGGCGTAGCGGGCGGGCAGCGGTTCTGTGATGGTCCGCCTCGTGGCCACGACTCGCATTTCGAGGGCCTTGGCGACCCGCGCTATTCGTTTGCCGATATGACCGTACCCCATGATGCCCATCGTCTTATGACGGAGAATGATGGTGTTGTAGGGCTCCCAGACGCGAGCCTCCTTCTGTCTGTAGCATTCTCTCACGTTCTTGGCCAGGGCGAAGCAAGCTGTCATGGCGAATTCGGTCGGGGCAAAGCTGTGCAGATTGGCGGCGTTGGTCAGAAGGACAGGACTGAGCCTGAGGTCTTCCAAGAGTATGTGGTCCACTCCTGCGCTCGTAGCCTGTATCCACTTGAGGCGCGGTGCCCGCTGTACCAGGTTGCCGGGCATTCGCATTCCTGCTACTACCTCCGCTTTGCTGAGCAAGTTGTCAAGCTCGGCCCGGGCTGTCTCATCACCTTCATTCTCTGCCTTCATAAGATCCCCGATGAAGCTCACATTGATGCGCGGGTCAATATCTGCGATGCGGGGAACGGTATTCGCAAACAGTGGAGCGTTAACCAGCACATTGAGACTACTCAACACAGCCTCCCGGTCGGCTGACGAGCCGTTCTCGGACGTTATAGACGTGCTTCACTCGAGTCAAGTAGAGTGCCCGTCTGAGTATCTGCTGCGGGCAAGGAGAACACGAAAGTGCTTCCCGCTCCAGGCGCACTCATTGCGTACACCGAACCGCCGTGGGCCTCAACGAGTTGACGCACGATTGCGAGGCCGATGCCTGAGCCTGACCTGCTCCGGTCGCGTGAGCGGTCGGCTTTGTAGAAGTGCTCGAATACGTGTGGGAGATGCTCGGGTGCGATGCCCGTTCCGGTGTCGCGCACAGTGACAGAGACGGTCGAATCTGCAGTCCGAGCGGCCTTGATGCACACGGAACCGCCTTGCGGTGTGTGACGCAGAGCGTTCTCAATCAGATTGCGGAGCACCTGTCGTATCCTGCCCGGGTCCGCCTCTGCAGGGAGAGGTTTTTCGCGTTCGCTTTCGTAACGCAACTCGATGCCCATGGAAGCTGCCCGAGGGTTGTATGTCTCGACAACCGAGGAAACAAGGGCGCCGACATCTGTGATTTCTCTTGTGAGTTTGAGCTGCCCAGCTTCTGCCAGCGAGAGATCGCGAAGGTCAGTTATGAGCCTCCCCATCAGCACCGCTTCATCATGAACAGGCACCACATCCTCGGGTGTTGCTGCTACCACACCGTCGCGCCATGCCTCGAGGTTCCCCTGGATAATGCTCAGGGGCGTGCGTAGCTCATGCACCACGTCTGCAAGAAACTGCCGTCGTGCTTCCTCGTTTGTTTCCAACTGGCTTGCCATGTCATTGAACGCAGCGGCCACCTCGCCTATCTCGTCGTCTGACGTGACTTTTATCCTGTGCGAGAGGTTGCCGTCACGGATGCGGCGGGCGGATGTCTTAAGCTCGTTGAGCTGACCGGTGAGCAGGCGACTGAATAGTGCTGCAAGACCGAGTGCTCCGAGCACGGCGATGAGCGCCGCGCGCCACAGCGAATCGCTAATCGCGTCGAGATACGTGTTCTGCAGGGCTGCCACAGATGATGTGCCCATGCAGTCCACGCCGGCTATCTCGCACAGATTGGAGCAGTACAGATGGAACTCTGAGCGTACTGCGTCGTCGACGAGAAGGGCGACAACGAGTACTGCAACGAGTGTCACCAGGATGAAGACCAGGCTAAGCTTCAGTCTGAGGCTGAGCATCTCCAGACTCCAGCTTGTAGCCGACTCCTCGTACGGTGATAAGAGGCGTCGATGAATTGCCTGTTGCTTCCGTTATTTTCTGCCGGATGTTCTTGATGTGTGCGTCGATGGTGCGCTCGTAGCCCTCAAAATCAATGCCGAAGACACGGTCCAGCAACTGGGTGCGGGAGTACACCCTGTCAGGATTCCGCGCGAGATATTCCACGATAGCGAACTCTCTCGAAGTCAGAGGCAAAGGCTTGCCTTCGTACACGATCGTGTGCCGCGCAGCATCCACCGTCAGGCCGTTAACCGTCACCGGATGCGTGTCGGCTGCGGCAGGAGATCTCCTCCGCAGCACAGCTTTAACTCGAGCCACGGCCTCGCGAGGACTGAATGGCTTGGTGACGTAGTCGTCGGCTCCTATCTCGAGACCAACGATACGGTCGGCTTCCTCGTCCCGTGCCGTAATCATGATGATTGGGATATCTGAGGTCTTCCTGATTTGCTTGCAGACCTCGATGCCGTCCATGCCCGGGAGGTTCAAGTCGAGCAATATCAGATCTGGGCTGTGGCGTTCCACGGCGGTGAGAGCGGACGAGCCATCCTTAGCGCACAGGACTCCATAGCCGCTTCGCTCCAGGTACACCTTGAGCAGGTCGCATACCTTCGGCTCATCATCAACGACAAGGATTGTCCCGGCACCCATATCATCAGTGTCGCGCAGTTCTTCATCGGCCATGGTATCACGTTACAAAGGAGGCTCTTCTGGTGAAAGCTGCCGGCCCCGTTCCCGGGCGAGACCGGCAGTGAAAAGGAGGTGATTGGCTGCGTCCCCACATCTCACAGCCATGCTGCGCATATGCCATTGTAAGCGCGTCGTCTAAGCATCGCGTGCGGCAAGAGAATCTCTTGCGGCTCGAGTCTGCTTAAAGTGCACGGTGCGACACGCATTGAGGATCGTCGTTGGAATGATAGACGGCGAATGTGAAATAGATGTGAAACGGACATCGACAACCCGTGAATACGCGAAAAAAGCGGACAGCGGTCGCGTGAAACGCTCCACGGTGAGACCCTCCGGTGCTTACCAGGGCAAGGGCCCATTCTTGTCGAAGTAGTCCTGGTGATAGTCCTCCGCCGGCCAGAATGGGCTCGCCGGGTCAATCCTCGTCACTATTGGCTTTGTGTAACGCCCCGATTCGTTCAGCCTCGCTTTGGACGTTTCAGCCTGTTGTTGCTGTTCCTGGTTGTGATAGAAGATTGCCGACCTGTACTGAGTTCCGATATCCGGACCCTGGCGGTCAAGCTGCGTCGGGTCATGGATGCTCCAGAAAACGTCGAGCAACTCTTCGTATGACACAACCGATGGGTCGTATGCGATCTGGATAGCCTCCGCGTGTCTCGTGCTGCCGGAACATACCTGCTTGTACGTCGGTTCCGGCGTTGTTCCACCCGTGTATCCCACGGTCGTGTCTATGACACCTTCGACTCTCTTGAACTTGTCTTCGACGCCCCAGAAGCAACCGGCCGCGAATGTCGCAACATTTCCTTGCAGTGTTGACGAATCGGTGTACTGTGGTGTCTCTGCATCAGCCTCGTCTGCGCCAGGAATGTCTATATCCTCCATATCTCCCCCACGGTCATAGCATGGCCTTGTCATGCACGCACTCTCGTCGATTCCGCCGGTATCAGTGCCCGTCGCTGGGCCGACATCGCTGGCGAGCGCCAGACCACCGGCCAGGCCGGCAACCGGCAGTGCTATTGCTAGAGCCACTGCGAGCTTCTTATTGAGTACCATTAGTCTTCCTCCCATAAAGGGGGCTACTCTCCGTTACCGCATAGAGTAGCACGGTTATGTGAAGTTGCCATGAAGCTGCCATGCGCGACGGTGAGGTGAAGTGATGGACTGTCTCGCCTAAACAGCCGTGTCGTTGCGCTGTGATAGAATTGCCACCAATGTATGGACCGGGCGACATGTCCCTCGGGGAACTGAAGGCATGCGGTGCGGTCTCTCATGTGAGTAGCATCCGCCTCGCAAGCCTTGTTCAACCTTCCATGAAAACTATTCCTTCTTGTGGCCCGGTTGAGCTTCCAGTGGCATGGTCGCCATGTGGCGCTACAGTGGCACGGTAGCAAAGGGAGGCACCTGGTGAATTTCAAAGAGCGCATCCATCGGCTGTTTGATGCAAGTGCACGATCCGGCAAGTCCACGGCAAGAGAGACGCCGCGCACCATGCGAGCGCCTCGTGACGCTGCGGGGCAGGAGCAGATGCGACGTGACGCCTCCGGGCATGAAGGGATCCTGAGCGAGGAGTTCGCGAGGACCCTTGAAGCGGCGGACCGCGGACTTTCGTTTCCCGAAGGAGCGACAGATCCTATCGAGTACCTTGGGAACCTCGGTCCTCTCGGGTTATCCGACCATGAAAGAGAGACCGTTCGTCAGTGGACCCTCGAGTTGCTCGAAGAACGCGGTGACAGGGCCGTGTGGAACTCCCGTCTCAGGTTGAAGCTTGAACTCCGCTATCTCATTTCCGAAGGTGGTCTCTATAAGACTCCCGGAGACAAGGGGAATGGAAGGAGGGGGTGATGCCGGACTATTCGACCATCAAGACCGAGTTCGTGCAGCAACGTCTTCGCGAGACACGATGGGAAGACCGTCAATATGTACAGGAGCTCATGGCTATCGAAAGAATCGTTGCCCAGGGTGGTCCACGGACAGGTGCGGCAAGACTTCTCTACGAGCGGCTTATCAAGCGTTATCCGGTTGAATATGGAGCCATTGTCCTCGAACTTAAGCGTGGTCAGCTCACCAACCACTCGCAGTTCAAGCTGCTCTCAGAAGCACAGCACATACTTTGGAACCGACAGGACGAGTTGGATCGTCGACAGGAAGAGCAGAAGGAAAAGCGCAAGGAAGAGAAACTCAACCGTGAGCGTATGCAATGGCACCGCATGGGCGGACTCGAGTAGCCTGTTGTGTCATCTCAATTAGCGGTTGCCTTATAGAACAGATGCAAGGTGTTTCATCACATGGACCACCCGGATGACTCAGGAGTTGATGCACCCTATGAAGTCCTGCACTCTCTTGTAGCTGCACGTCGCAGTGTCCGGCGGTTCCTGCCTGACCCTGTACCGCGAGAGGTCGTTGAACGGGTATTGGATGTGGCGCGGTTGTCACCCTCTGCGGCTAATAGCCAACCATGGGAGTTCGTTGTCGTAACGAATGCTGAGACGCGGAGGCACATCGCCCGGGCAAGCGCGTCCGTCTTTCGCGATGCGCGCAAGAAGGACCCGTCATTCGAGTGGAACATATCGGTACAGCCGTTTCTCTATCAGGCTCCCGTTCTCATCCTTGTGCTCGGGGACAAGCGGATGCTTGCCGCATATCCGTCCATTCTGAGGGGAAATGTTCTCTTGAGGCAAAGCCTTGCCATCTGCACGTACGGGCTCCAGCTCGCGGCTGCGAGTCTGGGGCTGGGTTCGGCATGGGGTACTCTTCAGGGCGGGCCCGGCGAGGTTGAGATACGCGACCTGCTTCATATTCCGGCTGGGTATACGATCGACCACATTGTGCCGCTGGGCTATGCTGACGTGAATGAAGGTAGCCGTGCATCCGCGCTGCGGGCGGCCCGTGAACGTGGGCCGCGGCGGCGCCCACTGAAGGGAATCGTGCACTGGGATGGATTCGAAGCGGATAAGGCACGCTCGGATGAACAAGTGGAAGAGTTCATCTGGGCGGAAACCGTTACCCGGGTTGAACGGCGCTGAAAAGGATTAGCACCGGTAGGCGGTGAGCCCCCGACAATCCAGCTGTGCTCTATCCCTCCCCCGCGCGAAAGTGCCGCCCGACGGCTCAAGCCTTGAGGTCACGCGCGCACCATCCTCGGCCAGTGCACGTACCATCGCTTTGCCGATGCTGCTTGTATGGTTGACAAGCGTCAACTGGCCGTCCAGCCTGGACAGGTCCAGGACCGCCATCCGTCAACGACCTTTCAAGGCGCGGGTTTGCGAATGAGGTCAGGCGGTAGCTGATGACATCAGCTTGCTTCGCATGTCTGGAGCGTCAGTCTCACGTTTTGTGGAAATCGCGGCCTGCGATGCGGCAAAACGGGCCACCGGAACACGGTATGGCGAGCAGCTCACGTAGTCAACCCCGATCTGATGGAAGAACTTTACCGATTCCGGATCCCCGCCGTGTTCCCCGCACACGCCGATCTTGAGCTCCAAGTTGGTGCGGCGTCCGCGCTCGACGCATGTACGCATCAGTTCCCCGACTGCCGCGCGGTCGATTGTCGCAAACGGGTCCTTTTTCATAATGCCCCGTTCAACATACGCGGGCAGGAACGTGCCGATATCGTCACGACTGAATCCGAATGTCGATTGGGTCAAATCATTCGTGCCGAATGAGAAGAAGTGACAGTATGGCGCCAGTCTATCACCGATGAGCGCCGCCCTTGGAAGCTCGATCATTATGCCGAACTTGAAACTGGGCTCCGGGAAGTTCATCTCGACCCTCACCTTCTCGGCAACGTCAAAGACAAGCTCGCGCAGAATGGCCAGTTCCTCCTCCGAGCTGATGAACGGCAGCATAATCTCGGGCAGTACAGTGAACCCCTGGCGGATAAGTTCATATGCTGCTTCGATGATGGCCCGGACCTGCATCTCGTAGATCTCGGGGAAGGTGATGCCAAGGCGGCAGCCTCGATGTCCGAGCATCGGGTTGAACTGCTCAAGTGCGTGGACTCGCTCTCTCACTCGCCTATAGGGCAATTGAAGCCGCTTGGCCAGTGCTGTGAGCTCGTCCTCGTCATGCGGCAGAGGCAGGAACTCATGCAAGGGCGGGTCGAGCAAGCGGACCGTAACGGGCAGGCCTTCCATGACCTGGAAGATGTCGAGAAAATCGGATTTCTGGAATGGGAGGAGAGCTTCAAGCGCCTCCTTCCTCTCATCAGTTTCCTGGGCAAGAATCGCCTTGCGGAAGTGGTCGATACGGTCCTGCTGGAAGAACATGTGTTCGGTCCGGCACAATCCGATGCCTTCCGCCCCGAAGTTCCTGGCCACACGAGCATCGGCTGCCGTATCGGCGTTTGTCATAACGCCCATTTGTTTCACGAGGTCTGACCAGAGCATCAGCTCCTGGAACTCGTTGCTGAGTTCGGGACGGGTCGTCGGTAGTTGACCTACCATAACTTCGCCGGTGGTGCCGTCGATAGTTATCCAATCACCCTTGGTCACAATGCGACTGCCCACAATGAATTCGTCCTTATCCTCGTGGATATCGATAGACGACGCACCTACCACGCAGCACTTGCCCATTCCGCGGGCTACGACTGCTGCGTGTGATGTGATTCCACCCCGTGTAGTCAGGATGCCGACGGCTGCGTTGATGCCGCGAATGTCGTCTGCGGAGGTCTCACCGCGAACCAGTATATAGTCGCCGTGATCCTTTGCGTGCATCTCGATAAGTTCATCAGGGTTGAACGCGACGCGCCCCGATGCCGCACCCGGCGAGGCTGGAAGCCCGTATGCCACTACCTCTCGCTTTGCTCCCGGGTCGATGATCGGATGCAGTACCTGCTCCAACTGCTGCGGTGTAATTCGCAGAAAGGCCTCGGTCGCACCCATCACACGTTCCCTCGTGAGGTCTGTGGCAACCTTGATGGAGGCCTGCGCGGCGCGTTTGCCTGAACGGGTCTGGAGAATCCACAGCTTGCCGTTCTGGATTGTGAATTCGATGTCCTGGATGTCTTTGAAGTGCTTCTCCAGGCGCCGGGCGGTCGTCTCAAGCTCCTCATACGCCTCCGGCATGGTGTCTTTCATCTCGATGACAGGCCGGGGCGTAGCAGTCCCTGCAACTATGTCCTCGCCCTGTGCGTTCAGCAGGAACTCTCCTGTCAGCACTTTGGCTCCTGTAGAAGGATCACGAGAGAAGGCAACGCCCGTGCCACTGTCTTCACCCATGTTGCCGAATACCATCAGTTGCACTGTAACGGCAGTCCCGAGGTCATGGGAAATCTCGTTCATCTCGCGGTACGCGATTGCCCTGGGATTGTTCCATGACCGGAATACGGCTTCGATTGCGGTCCACAGCTGCTCGCGTGGCTCCAGGGGGAACGCTCTTCCGGTGAACTTGGCCACTTCGTCGATCAGGAGATGTACCACAATCGGCAGATCTTCAGCCGGCAATTCGCTGTCGAGTTGCACATCCCGTTCGCGTCGGGCCTGATTCTCGATATTGTTCAGTACGGCGTCAGGCACACCGAGAACGACGCCTGCGTACATCTTGATGAGGCGCCGGTAGCTGTCCCACGCAAAGCGCGGGTTGCCGGTCTTTTTGGCCAGTCCCTTGACCGAATCCTCATTCAGACCGAGGTCGAGGATCGTGTCCATCATTCCGGGCATGGAGATCCTTGCTCCTGAACGAACGGATATCAGTAGCGGGTTATCCCTGTCTCCAAAAGATGTCCCCGAAATGGCTTCGAGGCGCTCGATTGCCGCCTCTACCTGCTCGCGCAACTCTTCAGGAATGGTCTTGTCGTTGTTCAGATATTCGTTGCACGCATCGGAGATGATCGTGAAGCCGGGCGGAACGGGCACACCCATGCGTGCCATCTCGGCAAGGTTTGCGCCCTTTCCCCCAAGAAGGTCCTTGAGATTGGCTCTTCCCTCGGCTGTCCCATTCCCGAACGAGTAGACGTACTTCGTCGTCATCGGTCCTCCTGCAGGGCACGCATGCCCCGGAATAATACCTGCTTCAGTGTTTGGCTCAAGTCCCATGCCGCCAGTCTACTTCACAGCGTGTAGGTTCTGGCAAATGAAAGGCCCTGCTCCGAAGGGAACAGAGCCTGAGGCCCATCAGTTTGTAGTACCGCAGCTATAGCTGTGCACAACTTCACTATTGTACGTGTGCGAGTATTCAATTGTCAAACGCACGTGTAGGCGCGACGGATACGTGTGATATTAGCCTGCGCAACTGCCACAGGCAGTCCCTACCCGGTCGCTTGCCTTTGGACCGATCGGCTTCAAAGGATTGTCATCTGTAACAGGGACAGGGTTCTGTCGTACGTCCTCGAGGGCAAGTCCATCCGTAGTGACATCGCCAGCGATAAGACCTGGCGCCTCTTCCTCGGGCTCCTCCTCAATTAACTCATCGCCATGTAATGACGATGCTGTCTCTGCTTGAGACGTGTCCTCGGGCACGTCGGACGCGAAATACCACACGAGCGCCCCGATGCCAAGCAGAGGGACGATGATGGCAAGCGCAACGATTATGCGCAATGTGCGCGAATAGAAGAAAGCGGTATCGTCCATAGGCTCCCTCTCGTCGGGTGGTTATACACTTTAACTAACGTTGCTGAGGCCTCTCGGTTTATATGATGGATCGTGTGATGAGTCCGGGACTGGCAATCTGACCGCGCCGGTCAGAAATACCGTTCATTCGGGCTCTGCATTGTCGGGAGGAGAGTCGCATTGCGCGGAGCATTGCTCGCAGGGTGGGTTGCATGGTTCGATATGTATGGTTACCGCTGTTTCTGGAAGCGCTTGACGGATAGACCGTTCGAGCTCCTCGGCGACGTTGTGTGCGTCCTCGACGGTTCGTTCCCTCCCGACCACAATATGCAACTGAACGTATCGTTGGTCGCCCGCTCTTCGCGTACGCAGTGCATGGTAGTCCTGGATATCGTCTCGATTATCCAGGACGTCGCGTATAGCCCTTTCTTCTTCGGGCGGGAGGCGCCTGTCCATGAGGTTGCTGATGGCCTTTCTCATCGTGGTGTAGGCAGCTTGAACAATCAATCCGACAACCACAATGGCAATGATGGGGTCGACAACCGGCTCTCCGGTGGCCCTGACGAGAACGAGACCCACCAGCACAGCCCCCGAACTGAGTACATCCGCCTGAAAGTCCTTCCCCATCGCCTCGATTGCGACCGAGTTGAGCTTGTGCGCCTCGCGCAGCAGATACCGTGAACTGATGAGCTTGACCAGAACGACGACTGTTGTAGCTGCGATTCCCGCTTCCACCATGCGAACCGGGGCTTCGTCCATGATTCGACCGGCAGCCTCGTATGCAACGATTCCGGCAGCGAGGAATATGAGTGCAGCGATACTTGCACCCGCGATATCCTCAGCGCGGCTGTGACCGAAATGATGCTCCTCGTCCGGAGGCTTGCCTGCGACGCGGACGCCTACGTATCCGATGACCGCGCCCGACACGTCCACAATCCCGTGCACGGCATCGGCGATAATGCCGATGCTTCCTGTGAACGATGCTGCGATTGCCTTGACGATAAGGAGCCCCACCCTCACGATAAGGCCATTGCGCGCTACCTTCTCCCTGGCGCGCTGTGTAGCGTCTCCGTTCGCCATGTTACTGATTCTACATCCTGGCTGTCGGCGTGCCTACATCTTGTTCGTCAATGTTGCTCCGTGTACAGTAAGTGCCGGGATAACAGGACAGAATAATCATGACTGCATTTGCCACGCTTCATCCGGTCCTTCAGGCACTTCTTGCCACCTGCTTTACGTGGGCTCTCACGGCACTCGGTGCGGCCGGTGTCTTTCTGGCGCGCGAGCTCAAGCGCTCTACTCTGGATCTGATGCTCGGCTTCGCGGGCGGTGTCATGATAGCCGCCAGCTTCTGGTCGCTTCTCGCTCCCGCGATTGACCTGGCCGAAGGCGGGAGGCTGCCGGCGTGGATGCCAGCTGTCATCGGGTTCCTGCTCGGCGGCGCGTTTCTCCGTGGTATAGACATGATTCTGCCGCACCTTCATCTAAGAGCTCCGATGAATGAGAAAGAGGGCGTTTCGACAAGCTGGCGACGGAGCACGCTACTTGTGCTTGCCATCACGCTTCATAACATCCCCGAAGGCTTGGCCGTCGGGGTCGCCTTTGGAGCCCTCGCGGCGGGAATCCCGGAGGCCACGCTTCCCGCTGCGATGACTCTTGCTCTGGGCATAGGCATCCAGAATTTCCCGGAAGGTCTGGCCGTATCCGTACCCCTCCGCAGAGAGGGTTTCGGGCGGTTCCGGAGCTTCTGGTATGGTCAGCTCTCAGGCATGGTCGAGCCGATAGCGGGAGTAGTGGGGGCTGCCGCCGTTATCATCATGCGCCCGCTGTTGCCCTACGCGCTCGCGTTCGCTGCCGGCGCCATGATCTTCGTGGTGATTGAAGAGGTAATCCCCGAATCGCAACGGGGCAACGTGGATCTTGCCACCCTTGGAGGAATGCTCGGTTTTGCCGTGATGATGAGCCTGGATGTTGCGCTTGGCTAGTCCGGTCCCATCTCTGTCCGGGCACGTATGGTGTTATGCCACCGCTCCCCCCGGGTACGGAAGAGTATCCGACTGGACCTCCCCGTTTTCGGCAGAAAGCATGTTGGCGACCATGCAGATACCTGCCCAACCCGAGAATGCATACAGCACCCACATGTGTCTCATGTACGCAAGCGCGCTGAATAGCTGCCGAGGTGAGCCGCCTGGTCCGGGGCTGCAACCCGGGCGAGGAGACAGAGGTGATGCCGCGCGGAGGCCGGATGTCGGTGGGATCGTCCTTCACAAGGAAGAAGACGATAGGGCGGCGACAAAACACGGGCGCGGAAATGCCCGGCATTCCCGTTTGTGCCAGCCATGAATCGCTGCAAGGGGCGCGGCGACGTTGTGGCGGCCTGTGTAGGCGGCTGTGAGCGCGGCCGTGTACGAGCCCAACGCCTTGCCACGCTGTTTCGACGGAAACCAGGATGCACGTGGAATGCGGTTGAAGAAAGCGCCGCGAACAGTGTTGCCCACGCTACGATTCTTGGCGAGTCGACATGGTCGGCCAGCCATCCGGTGAAGATGACGATGACTACATACTCGACCTGGAAGGCAAAGAGGATCGCTCCCATCTGGCTCACGCTTAGGCTGTACTTCTGTGCCGGATACTTGGATATGTCGGAGAAGCTGTACCACGGCATGTAGCCGGGAAGCATGGCGAGGCACAAGAGAACAAGGACGCGTGTCCCGGTCTACATTTTCCCCCGAATTCACGGGCTAGTGTGCAGGTCCCGTGTCTTGCACAGGCTTTGGATCCTCAGGTGCGATGGTATCCATGCCGGCTGAACAAGTGAACCTCCCGGGGCAGAGAAGGTGATAGTACGAAGGTTGAACTATCGTATGCGACTGTCGTATAATAGGGGCCAAGCTTCCCTGCTCCCTGCCGGTTTGGCACGGGGAGTGTTCGTTGCAGTCCTCCGAAACGGCAGTATCGTCGGGTGTGTACCTTTAACCCCCTGAGGAATGTGCATCGGCACTACCTTGATTGCATGGCGTGCTCATGGGACAGCGTCCATGTGTGAGGCTGTGGGGGAGTGGAGGAAGGAGGGGTTCGCAATGGGACTAGTAATACGTACGCTCTTCAACAATCAGAGATGGAGCGCACCCTGCCGCTATCCCGGCAAAGACGAGCGGTGCTACCTTTGTTTTGAGGACGGTCGGGTGCTGCGACAACCGCAGCGCGATGACGAGGTCTGCAGCGGAATGTGCTGGGAGCGCGATATCTGTTCCAAACACGAATGGCCCTGCACTCCAAAAGGCCATACCTGGGGAGATCGCGTTCAGCCCGGTGATTTAATCTTCTTCGTTCACCGCGATGCCGGCGGACGTTACTCGATCTGGGGCATGAGTCGCGTCTTTACCGTGGAACACACTCCTCGTACCAACGGGGGTGAACACGAGCAGGGATATGCATTCTTGAGGGTGGATGACTTCGAGCCACTACCGGTCGAGTCCAGGCCCCACAATCTTACGGCCGAGCAACTGGTGGGCAGCCCCTGGGGTCAGGGCGCGTACCGCTACATTTCGTTTGTGGAGGCGGAGAAGCTTGAGGAAAGTCTCCAGGACCTTCACGGACTCGCGTAGACGCTGTTTCTTGTCCCTCCGATTCTCAGGTGACCGCTCATCGCAGGCGCGGGTCGTCCGGGAAACATCGATGCTGTCCGCCCCTCCGGTATTGACCGGCTACTGTACTTCTTAACGAGGGCGATGTTCCACGCAGGACTAGGAGGGCCGACGGACGCTGTTGTAATGACTGGCTTTTCTTATCTCCAAGCCGATTTGACATACTGGCTTGGAGATGTCAATATTCTCAGATAAGCATTCTCTATAAGGACTGGTTATGGTCTACGAGCAACTTGCTCCAGCACAACAGAAGAGGTTTGAATCGCTTCTCTCGCGTTTGAAAGGCTCGGGCTGCCGCATGACTCCGCAGCGAGTGGCATTGCTCCGGCTTCTATCGTGTGACGATGGACATCCCAGTGCGTCGCATCTTTACGACCGCATAAGAGAGCAGTTCCCCACCTCAAGTCCGGCGAC
>CAZKHH010000056.1:0-12884 GCA_964552485.1 uncultured Dehalococcoidales bacterium
TGCTCCTGCCAGCAATAGGAGCAGGGCGAGCGCAAGGGATGCGAGCGATTCCAGAAAGCTTCCCTGGAAAGCGAATAATGCCAGCAGCACAGACGGGTAGAAGAATGCGATGCGGGCGACACTATGCACTGAGTCTCCTTGCAATCCAGGTCGAGCAGTTGCCATGTTATCCGTATGCATACGGTACCGTTCCGCGGGACTGCAAAGCGGAAGTTCAGAACGTGCGTGGGACTGCTACGTCGGCCAGTGCCGAGTCTATGACGTCGGCCGGACCAATTTCGGTGGCCTCTGCTTCGGAGGAAAGAATGATTCTGTGATGGACTATGGCGGGGAAAATGCTCTTGATGTCGTCCGGGAGCACATAATCGCGCTCGGATAAGAACGCCAGTGCACGGCAGCATTTGTACAACGAGATTGATGCTCTGGGACTCATCGGTTCGAGCACGTAGTGGTTGTTCCTGACGTGTTCGACAAGGGCGAGCATGTATTCTATGAGGCTGTCCGCGATATGTACCTCCGCCACGGCCGAGCGCAGCGAATATATTTCCTCGGGAGAAACGACCGCCTCCACTGTGGTGGTCTCAAGGTCGTCGATTCTGGTCACGATTTCCCGCTCCTCATCAAGCGAGGGCAGTCCGCTCCAGCCCCGGAGCATGAACCGGTCCGATTGCACGGTCGAGAGCGGGTACGTTCCCGGTCCACCGTAAGGTAGTTCGGTGGCGACAACTATGCGCGGCTGCGGCAGCAGGTGAGTGACGCCATCAAGCGTCACTTGCCCTTCCTGCATTGCCTCCAGCAATGCCGACTGTGTTCTGGGCGTGGTGCGGTTGAGCTCGTCCACAAGTATGACATTGCCGAACACCGGACCCGGAATGAAGCGGGGCTCTTTGTGCATCTCGTAGAGATAGAAGCCGGTGATATCGCTGGGAAGAGTGTCCGGCGCCATCTGGATGCGCCTGAAATCGCCTCCGATCGCCGCTGCGAAGGTTCGAGCTGTAGTGGTCTTGCCTGTGCCAGTGAGGCCCTCCACCAGAACGTGACCGCCTGCGAGAAGCCCAACGACCAGCATCCGCTTAAGGTCTTCCCTCCCAACAACAGCCCGGTCGATTCCTTCGCGGATGGCGCGCGCGCAGTGGAGCAGAGGGCTACTCATAATAACGCTCGCGATTATACCATGCGTACATGACGGAGATTGATATCGCTGCAAGGGCCGCAATCAACACTCCAGTCGGCGATCCCAGGCGTTCAACCTGTTCGTTGTAGATGCCGCCCGGTAGAGGAGGGGAATCAGTGGTCTGTAGTAATAGCATGGGTTCCGTGCACTGTGACTCGAGCCATGAAAGGTTGTCGCTTATCTTTAGCATACTGTTGAGAAGTAGACTTGAATCTGCCACCACCAGCACTTGCCCACTCCCGACCGGTGTCACGGCTGCAACCGGCAGACGGCCGGCGGGCTCATTCTCATCGTATTGACCGTTCTCGTTTGCGTCCCCGTAGGCAAAGAACGACGACTGAAGCAGCACACGCGCGTTCTCACCGATTGCCAGCCAGGAGGAGTGGTTAAGAACGAGTTGACGGTCATCACTATCGGTCGCACGAGGGGGATATACGCGCGGCAATGCAGGGTTCCGGAGGCAGTGAAGAGGATCGAGCAGTGGACTTCCGACTACTTCCACCTCAACCTCGAGTTGGTCCAACAGGCTGGCACCAGCATGCCCGTCATCGAGCAGCACGAGTGTGCCTCCCGCCTCGACGAAGGCTTGTAGGGCGCGGACTGCCTCATACGTATCGAATTGTGAGACGGCTTGGCCGATTACGACGATGGTCGCTGTTGATGGTGCCCGGTTCTGGACGATGGATTCCAGCGTACATGTGTCCTTGATCCCTGCGAATTCGCTGAGCCCATTCCACGACTCGTTGGCGACCGAGAAATCGGCCCTTACGGGATTGAGGTGCATGACCAGCATGGTGCTGAGAAATGCGAGAACCATCATTGTAGAGAGAAGATGCCGAAGACTCATGATTCACCTTCTGAGGGCTCTTTAAGAGGCATTTCAAGTCCGCGAGCGATAGAGATGCTTAGCCAGCGGGCCGTTGAGACGTGTCTTGGGGGAATGGGGCGTGCGGAATAGAGCGCTTCCTCTGCGAGAGAAGTCAGCGTACCTGCAAGTCTGTCGAGAAAGGGCATGCGTTTGACAATCATTGCGGTAGCCTCCCGCATTGTCACCGAGCGGGGTATAGCGAGGCCCGCGTAACCTGTGCATGTCCGCAGCGCGCTCCAGTACCAGCGGACGACCGCGTGACGCGGAGAGAGCGAGCGGCCGGATGGAGGTGCCGGAAGGGGCTCCGCAGGGGTCGTGTCGGGTGCCGAAACGGTTGCTCTGTAGACCGCACGTGGAGACGAGCGCCGCCGAAGGTGTAATGCCCAGGCGGCGGCAAAGAGGAACAGCAGGCCGCCGGGGATGAGGATGTAGAGATTGAGGATGAACAGCCTGGCTCGGTAAGTGGCCGCAGTGTGCCATGGTTGAGGCTGTGACAGCTCAAGGTGGAATTCCTGCCAGCCGGCCTGCAGAGGATGCAGTGGGGGCGACGTGATATCCACTCTTGGTTCCACTGCGATCTCGTTCAATTGCTCTCCGTTCCATGTGCCGGTGAGTACACTGGCGCCGAGCGGCAGCGGGCTCTCGACGTGTGCCTGTATTTCGATTCCATCCCGTGAGTTGAAAGCGCGAATGGCGGCACCATCATAGATGCCGAATAGAGGATAGACGAGTGCACGAGGGAATCGCGCAGACAATGTTGGTGTCACCCGTGCCACCGATACGTGCAGTGTTGTCTCTCCTGGCGCAGTGGCCGCTGCATCGGCTTTCTGTGCAAGGACTGTAAGCGCCTTTGTCCCCGTCGTGGTGTTACGGGGCACGTGAAGAGTGCACCGGAAGGAGCCATCTTTTTCGCTGAAAGCCGCACCAGCCTCAACTCCATCGAGATACACGGTCACCAGCCTTGATGAAATGGAACCAAGCGAGGTCAGGCGCCCGGCGACTTCGCCCGTCAGTCCGGGGTGTAATCTGCCGGGCGGCGAAACCTCCACAGTCGTGTTGTGGTATCGCAAAGTGATGCGGCGCGCACCACTGTGGGCGGCGCTATACTGTTCGACATCGTCCTGGGCCGGAAAGAAGGCCGCTTCTATCTGTGCCGAGGGGTTGTAGGTGAACGGTATCGAGATTGGCGCGGTGTAGGAACCGTGCGTGTCGGTCGTAATGCTGGCGACTTCGTCTCCATTGAACATGATGGAGACCTGCCTCTCTGCCAGCACCTCGTGACCGGCCGAGAGGTTCCCTGAGACTACTATCGAGTCACCCAACCATGCACTGGTCTGAGACAGGCCACAGGTCAGATCGGGTGAGACCAGATGCCTCTTGCTGGCCGATAATTCGACGGCATGGTGCACCCTCTCATCATAGGATTGCATCAGTTGGCGTAAACGCTCCATGGCCGCATCAAGAGAAGTACTCGCTTGTGCCAGGCCGTTTGCGTCGCGACCTCCCTCAAGTCGGTGAGCAACATGGAGTATTTCAGCGGTTGCTGTCTCGAGTTGCTTCAGCTGGTCTTTCCCCTCGCCAATGAGTCCTTCACACTCGTCCAACAGGACTCGAACATGTTCAAGACGATTGCGAGTGAGAGAGTCCTCGGCATCTGAGAGACTCCGCTCTAGCGCCGCAATCGTGTCGGATAGCTGGCCAAGGAGGTTTCGATAGCGCGACCAGACGTGACGCATATCCGCCGGTAGCATGAGATTGGAAACATCCGTCTCAGCAATCAGCAGTCGTGCGGTCTCACCTTCCTGCTCGAGGCTTCTCATGGCGGTACCGACCTGAAACAGCAGGTGAGTAATCGAGTAGGAGCTTCTGATCGTTGAGGGGTCCTCGTGACGGGCAGTATCCGGCGTTGCCTGGGGAACACAGGCCGGCAGGAGGAAGAGCCCGATAATGAGAAGAGTGAGTCGCTTGACGCTGTTCCTTTGGTGTTCCATCAGCAGTCTTGTCTGCTACGCCAGCGGAGCAAGGATTCGAGCGAGCTCCACAAGTGCGATGAATACAAAGCACACCATCAATACACGGTCCACTGTCACGAGACGCTTCTTCACCATCGAGCTCATGTGCACAGCAACCTGGTTAATGGCAAGCACTTCGACAATGTAGACGGTTGTGCAGAGTCCGAGCCGGGTCTCCGCCGCCCACACGAAGATAACCGACGTGCCGAGCAGTATGATGCTCAGCGCAATTACGTAACGTTCTACCATCAGGGTCATGTGGTAGCTCCATCTTCCTGTTTCAACACCACGAGAAGGTCCGCGCCCTCTCTCTGCTCGAACTCGAATCCGATGGGGCGCTCCAGGCTTTCTGCGAGCACGGTTGCTGCGATACTGGCCAGCGGCGAACCGAGGCACATCTCCAGCCGCCCGCTCTGAAGGGGTGCCGGCCGGAGGTGTCTCTCCATCCTGACGTGTAATCGGTCGCCTCTATCGCTGATACTGACTGCTGTAGCGAGACCGAGTGAACCACACACAATCGTCGTCAGTGCCGAAGCGGCCTCATCAAGGGTATGACCCACGGGTGCGTCAAGCATGTCGAACGAGAACGACCCTGGAGTGGTGATGAGCAGAGCCATGTCACTGTGCCCGACACGGGCGATAAGGCGGGACTCAAGAGGACGTTCAAGGCGCGTGAGCGTTGTGTGTTCTGTGATCGGGATGGCCGCCAGGGGTACGCCCTGAGACAGACTGGAGGGAAGATAGACTGCTCTCGAATGTACGCCCAACTCTTCGATGAGTCTGGCGGTGTTGTCGTAACCCGACCGTGCCAGTATCAGTGCCAGCGAAGGAGGCACGGCCGATTGCGTCTGCCCGAGTGAGACGAGAACGATGCCCAGAACCAGGACTGCGATAGCGACGACTGCGCCGGATTCAGAACCAACCAGTAGCAGAGAGACGAAAAGAGTGGTCCCGCCGATAGTCAATACCGATGCTCCCAGCAGTGCGTACGCGCGCCGGCTCATCGAATGGCTCCAGATAGAAATGCAGCTATTCGCCCGAGGCCGCCAAGGTGGTCAGTGGCTTGTGAGAACGTCGTGTCCCCGGTCAACAGGGTCTGGAAGGTGTCATAGATGCGGCGGTTCCGTCGCGCTACCGTAGTGGCGAACCGCTCTTTGCCCGTGACGATCTTGAGTAGGTTTGCTCCTGCCCGCAGATCCGGCACTATCTCCTGGTGTATCCAACGACTATACGACTGTGCCGGATCCTCGGACTCCTCACCAAGTATTGCCCTGGCAGCGAATCTGCCGCTCAAAGCCGCATAGCGCACCCCTTCACCTGTCAGTGGATGAGCAAGGGCCGCGGCGTCTCCCGCCAGCAGAACCCTTCCGGTGCCGAGGCCATGTTTTCCGGGCATCGAAGGTATAGGATGTGCAGTGCGACGCATCACGTCGTCCCATGTGAATCCCTCGAATTCCAGCAGGGTAGTGAGTTTGCTGTCGACGTCTTTCACGCCCCAGTGAACCTCGATGCCGATGGACGAACCGTCTCCCTGTGGAAATGCCCAGCCATATACTCCAGTGCCAAGCCCGAGAATGAGCTTCGCTGCGCCGTCATCCAGCGTCTGTCGCACGCGCTCACCGGTAACGTCGAGTGCAATCCCAACCGCTAAGTGCCCGGCTGGTTCGTATCCGAGGAGCCGCGAGAGGCGCCCTCTGGCGCCGTCGGCCGCTACCACATAGCGGGTTCTGATGGTCTGCTCTGGTGCCCGGACTGTGACGCCATCCTCTTCCTGCTCAACATCTGTAACTTCCGTGCCTTCATATGCAGTCGCGCCGCTGGCGACAGCATGTCTCCAGAGAAACCAATCGACATCGGTGCGCGGCGCGGTGTACATGAACGGCTCCGGGCATTTCCATTCAATGCTGTCGCCTCCGGTCGATGCCACGACAAGGGTGTCGACCTCACGTCTTAAGAAGTCATTAATGCCGTCTGGCAAGAGCGCGAGCGCGTTGCGTGTCAGTCCATTCGCACAACACTTGTGCCGGGGCAAACGCTCTTTCTCGAGAAGCATGACCTGGAGTCCGCCTGCAGCCAGTTCCGCTGCGGCGGTGCAGCCCGCCGGGCCGCCGCCAACCACGACAACATCACAATCATGCCTGTTCATTGCGTCTCGACCGTCTGATGTGCCAGCCTATGGGGAGGCGCTTGGTCTGCGCACATGTGAACAGTATATGTTACCCGTCTAGGGTGTTACAGGGGTATAGTACCATCGGACGTGTGACGGCGCTGCATAATACCGGAGCATACATTCGTGAGGTGCTGAAGCCCGCAGTGTGTGACTGATTCGATATCACGGCTGCCCCGGAGTCTGGCGTGAACACCATCAGGCACGGGGTGCACGATGCAGGACCAGAGTTGCTTCATCGTGTATCCAGAAGAGTGAACGATTGTGGGGTTCTGCTTCAGTTGACCGCAACGTGCAATGTGACCGTCCACACGCCTTTGCGCCCATCCTCATGAGGCTGACTGTACGCAATCGTAACGGTGCGCGATCCCTCAGACCTCGCCTCGAATGTCCAGATGTCCTGCCGGGGTGTGAGTGGTGGCGTTGTCGGAGTGTCATCTTGAGAACGGGAAGTCTTCTCGACAACAGCGAGGACCAGCGGATTCGAAACTTCCGGCTCCTCCCACTCGAATCCCGATTCAGGGTTCGTGAAGAGCAGGACGTTCACGGAACTGCCTGGGGTCATCTCGATATGTCTCGTGGCGTCGATCTCCTGCACGAGGTCGCCGTAGGAGACAACTACCTGCTGTGTCTGAGGGGCGCACGCGGCGTGTAATAGAGACAGAACCAGTAACCCAAATGTGATTTCCGCCCGCGTAGCAGTCATGTAGTGCCTCTCGTCGTGTGCTGGAAATGTAACGGCATCCATATGGGGTTGTAAGCTGGATTGTGTGCGTTTTGTGTGAAGCGTGCGAACCTGTCGAGTAGCCTGTGATCGAGGGAATGTGGGATTTGAAGAATGGTGGAGGCGGGGGAGAGTTGAACTCCCCGTCCAGAAGCGGGTTGCCAGAATATGCTACAGGCTTAGTCGACTGCCATTTGGTCGCCTGGCCCTCATCCGTCGACCGAGTCAGGTCAGGCCATCCGGCTTATCTTACCCGGGCTTCGCCGGCCTTCACCCGGGGCACCCCGGCTTTTCGTCGCCCAGTCTCAACCCGCCGGGGATGGGGTCGAGGTGGACGCGCAGCCTATTTAGGCCGCGACGGGAACTAAGTCGTTCTCGTTTATTTTTTTGCCACCTGTTTTGTGAGGGTGATGGCACCTCAGCCTGCAATCCTGTAGGCCCGTCTCTGTCGAACCCGCGCGCCCCCATGTCGTGGAAGGCACCGGAGGTTCAGGCCCGGTGTCGCCGTTCCTTCACCACCCGGTCGAGTTCTCGTTCTGCGTCACGACGCGCGATGGTCTCGCGCTTGTCATACTGTCGCTTCCCTCGCGCAACACCCAACGCTACCTTCGCAACGCCAGCCTTAATGTACAGCCTTAGCGGTACTACGGTCAAACTCTTCTGCTTCGTAAGCGCCTCTATTTCCCGAAGCTCCTTGCGATGTAGCAGCAGCTTGCGCTTCCTGCCGGGCTCGTGCCCTGTGTAACTCGCCGCATCGTATGGCGATACGTGGCTGTTGAAGAGCCATAGTTCCCCATTCTCAACCTTCGCGTACGCGTCGCGCAGGTTTACGCGTCCGTCGCGGATCGACTTGATTTCTGAGCCCATAAGAACCATGCCGGCCTCATAGGTGTCACCTATCGTGTAGTCATGATAAGCTTTGCGATTAACTGTGATAGTCCGGGTCTCACGCGCCATTCCCGAATTGTACAGCACACGGCCCAGCCTCAGAAGGGATGGTCGTGCAGACCGCTGATCGAACATACCTGACCTTTATCCTCTTTCTCATCGTAACCATCGGCGCTGGACTGTACTGCCTCGACCAGCGGCAGCCGTTCGGAGTCGACACGCAACTTGTATTGTCGAGTTCAGTCGACATGACGCCAACCGATTCGGTCAACGTCATTGCTTCAGACGGTCTCTCGAACCCCGGAGTCTATACGCTTCCCGTCGGTAACACGCTCGACGAGGTAATCGACATGGTTGTGCCGGACTCCGGCGTGGCAGTGGAGTTTGTACTCCGGCCTGCTGATTCTGCCGGGATCGATCCGCAGCGCATCGATCTTAATCACGCCGAACCATGGCTGCTCGAAGCTCTACCGGGTATCGGAGAGAAGCGCGCTGCGGAAATTGTTCGTTATCGCGAAAAGCACGGTGGCTTCACCGCTCCTGAGGAGCTGCTGTTCGTACAAGGCATTGGCCCGGTCACCTATGAGGCCGTAGAGGACCTCGTGATTGTGACACCGTTCCCGTCTGATGTTGCTTCTCGTCCTTAGCGTAATCTTCGTGTGCGGCATCGCGCTGTCCAGCGGCCGACCCGATGTGGTGCCGGCGGCAGCGGGCGCGTTGGCGCTAGCCGGCGCTGTGTCGCTCCCGTTTCGCAGGCTGCGGCTATCTGCGTTGTTGTTCCTGAGCGCTGGGACGCTTCTTGCGGCCGGTGTTCGCTATACGACCTCGCTGCCCCCCGGGGATTGCTCGGGGCTGGCGTTCTACAACGACTCAGGCGTAGTCGAGTTGCGGGGCAGCATCGTGGAGGAGGCTGTCCGGAAGGGTGCGTACAACGAGATTGTTGTTGGCAAACTGGAACTGCTTGCAGATGGAGAGGAGACGTCACTGGACGGCAAGGTCCTCGTCCGCACCCGTGACTTGCGAGACTTCCGCTATGGCGAGGGCTTGTTCATTCGTGGAGAACTCCAGCAACCACCCGTACTCGGAGACTTCGACTACCCCGGTTACCTCGCAAGGCGGGGTATCTATTCCACTCTGTTCTGTCCGGAGATGGAAGCAACGGGACAGGCCTCAGGCGACTACATTCTTACGCCCCTTAACCGGCTTCGCTCGCACCTTTCGGAGCGGATAGCGAAATCATTGCATGAGCCCCAGGCGTCACTCGCGCAGGCGCTGCTGCTCGGCGAAAGGGGCTCGCTCCCGCGCGGGACGAGCGATGCGTTTGCCCGTGCAGGAGCAGCGCATCTCCTCGCGGTATCCGGACTGCATCTCGGCATCGTTATCCTCGCAGTGGTAGCGGTGGCGCTCGCCCTCATGGGAAGGCAGTACTACCTGTACGTGTGGTTCGCACTCGCCGTGGTTTGGGTGTACGCGGCGCTCACCGGCATGCGTCCGCCTGTTATTCGTGCGGCGATTATGGCGAGTATGTTTCTGTTGGCTGAGCTGTCTGGGCGGCAGAAACATGCAGCCACTGCTCTGGCACTCGCTGCCGCCGTGATGGTAGGCGTCAACCCTCAGGCGTTGTGGGACGTCTCATTCCAACTCAGCGTCCTCGCGATGGCGGGACTCGTCGCGTTCTACAGTCCCATTCGGGACGCGTTCGAAGTGCTGATCTCGCGTGTGCCGTGGTCAATCGTCGCGCGCGCGTTCCCACCACAGGCGCGCAGTATCGCCTCTGCCACCATGGCGGCGACCATCGCCGTGTGGCCGCTTGGTGCCGCGACGTTCGGAATAGTCTCGTTTGTGGGCCTTCCGGTTTCGTTGCTCGCACTTCCCGTATTGCCGCTCGCAATAAGCGCGTCCGCGGGTGTCGCGCTCACCGCCTCGGTATCTACCCTTCTCGCCGCGCCATTCGCATGGCTTGCATGGCTTGTGCTGACATACCTGCTCAACGTGGTGCAGGCCTTCTCCGATCTGGCACTTGCGACGGCGGAAATGTCTCCCGGCCCAGTATTCCTCATCGTATATTACGTGTCACTTGGTTGCGTCGCGGTGTACTTCATGCTGCCGCGTGTCCGCGCGGAGAGGAAACCGGAGGAACCGCGGGCTGAATTGTCGCGGAGAAGTCGCGCGCTCCGCCTTTCCATTATTCCTCTCGTTGTCGTCCTCGGTCTCGTATGGTCGGCCGCGTCAGCGGCCCCGGATGGCAGGCTTCATGTTGTATTCTTCGACGTCGGGCAGGGAGACGCCGCGCTTATTACGAGTCCGGCAGGTCGGAACATTCTTATCGATGGAGGTCCCGACGGGGCAGACACGTGCTCCGCCCTTGGCAGGTTCATGCCATTCTACAAGCGTGACATCGATCTCATTGTCTCGACCCAGCCTCATGCTGACCACCTTGCAGGACTCGTCGACGTGGTCGAACGAATGGATGTTGGCATGATCGTGCAGAGCCCTGCCGAGCACGATTCGCTGCTGTCTGCCAGATGGAGACAGACGCTTGAACGGGCTGGTCTTGAGGCGCTGTCTCCTGCCAGCGGCCATCGCATCGATCTGGGAGATGGAACGATTATCGATTTCCTGGGACCTCGTGCCGAAGGCTACACAGGGTCTTCGGATGATATCGACAACAATGCCCTCATTGCCCGTGTCTCCTATCGGTCTGTGAGCTTCCTGTTCGCGGCTGATGTGAGGGCTGACGTTGAACGGGCTATGGTGCGGAATGGCTTGTCTCTCGACAGCACCGTTCTGAAGGTGAGCCATCACGGCAGTTCAACCTCATCCTGTGCGCAGTTCCTGTCCGCGGTCTCGCCAAGCCTGGCTGTTGTCTCGGTCGGAGTCGATAATGAATATGGTCATCCGCATGAGTCCGTGCTGGACGGGCTCCGAGCACAGGGATGTGAATTGCTGACGACGGCGCAGTCGGGTGCCGTTGAGTGCATCAGCGATGGGGAGTCCGTCCTGGTGTTCGTTGAACGGGTCTCGTGAAAAGGCACCACTTGGCGCAGGGACGCCTTACGTGGTAATCTACCGTTTCTCGCTGGGGATTAGTCTAGCGGTAGGACGGCTGACTCTGGATCAGTTAGGCCAGGTTCGAATCCTGGATCCCCAGCCAAACGGATTCAAAGCAGCATCCCGCTCAATCCACTCAGTCGCCATGTCCTGCCAGACGCGTTCCGCAGAGCCTGAATGCCAATCCTAACTCATCTCCGTGAAGATGAGGTCAGGGTTCTCTTTCTGACAATACTGCAGCGCCCACGAGGATTCGAAGAGCAGCACCGTGCGATTGTGGCGGTCGATGCAGCGCATCCCGTCACGACTTGGCAAAACTATCCGCTCCATCGCCTGCGTGGGTCCTTCCACCCAGCGTGCATGTTCATAAGGCAGGCGTTCTATGCGGGCTTCCACGCCGTATTCGTCCTTCAGCCGCGCCAGGACAACGTCAAACTGCAATTCTCCCACCACCGCTACGATCGGCTGACGCCGAACGTGTCCCGCAGCGTGCAGTACTTGTGCTGCACCCTCTTCTTCCAACTGCCGCAAGCCCTTCTGGAACTGCTTGTGCCGACCGATATCCGTGTTGACAAGGGTCCCGAAGCGCTCCGGTGCAAAACGTGGGATGTCAGGGAAAGTCACCGACTGTCCCGATGTTACTGTGTCCCCGATGGCAAACAATCCTGGACTCACGACGCCGATAACATCCCCCGGAAAGGCCTCGTCGATAGGCTCTCGTTCGCGCCCGAAGAGTCGAAACGCGCGCGATAGACGGATGTCCCGTTCGAGACGTGCATGCCTCACAGTCATGTCCCTCGAAAAGCGCCCGGAACAGACCCGCACAAAAGCCATCCGGTCGCGGTGTTTCGGGTCCATGTTTGCCTGTATCTTGAAGACGAGGCCGCTGAAACTGTCTTGAGTGGGGTCGATTGCCCCCTGGTTGGTCTCCCGCGGTCGAGGTGGCGGCGCGAGTTCGAGGAGAGCTTCGAGGAAAGGGTCGAGTCCAAAGTTGTTGAGCGCACTTCCGAAGAACACGGGTGTAACGTCTCCCTGAAGGAACAACTCTGTATCAAAAGGGTTTCCTGTGGCAGCGAGCAACTGAACATCCTCACGCAGCCTCTGTGCGAAATCCTCTCCGAGCAGGTCAGTGACGGTGGAATCATGCAGGTCTGTAATCTTGACCGGTGCCTTTCGTTGTCCTCGTGCCGTCCGCTCATACCTCAAGACGCGGTTGCCGCGCAGATCATATACGCCTTTGAACCATGGCCCATCACCTATGGGCCAGTTGAATGCAGTGGGCGTGATATCCAGTATCCGCTCGATCTCGTCGAGCAGCTCCAACGGATCGCGGGCCTGCTGGTCCATCTTGTTGATGAACGTGATTATCGGTATGCGCCTCTGGCGGCAGACGTGGAAGAGTTTCTCAGTCTGGGGCTCGATCCCTTTCGCAGCATCCAGCACCATTACTGCGCTGTCGACTGCCAGCAACGTGCGGTAGGTGTCCTCGCTGAAATCCTGATGCCCGGGAGTATCCAGCAGGTTGATGCGGTAACCCTCGTATTCCATTTCCAGGGCAGTCGCCGCCACGGAAATCCCGCGTTCCTGTTCCATGGTCATCCAGTCGGAAGTGGCATGGCGTTGGTCCTTTCGCGCTCTCACGGCTCCGGCCAGGTCGACGGCGCCAGCGTACAGAAGGAGTTTCTCCGTAAGTGTCGTCTTGCCCGCATCGGGATGTGAAATTATGGCAAACGTGCGGCGTCTTGCGACTTCACGCGCGAGTATGTTGTGTCTTGATTGTGTTTCTGGCGCAAGTGAGGGCAATTCAGGTTCCTTTCAGGCAATTCGTTACCTGCGGCGGCGCTATGCGCAACCGCAGTCAATGTGCGGAACGGTAAAGGACAGAGTGGCTGATGGCAGGCCTCTTTCCAGCAGTTTCAAGGTGGGACAGGCTCTTGAAAGACGTCTGCGGCCAGTTGCGGGTACCAGTGCGGTGCTCGGGTGTGGCGGCTGCGTTCACA
>CAZKHH010000057.1:0-12631 GCA_964552485.1 uncultured Dehalococcoidales bacterium
CTGGGAACAGCTTATCCGCCTGGTGAAAACATTCGACCCTGACACAACGGCCATACTCACAGTGCCTGATGGCAGTGGAAGCTTCCGTCACCTCACTCATTACCTGCCGGAGTATCGCGTTTACGGTATGGCAAAGGACCTCGATGATAACTTCGGACACCTGTGCACAGCTCACGAAGGCATCAGCGACTACAATCCGGAGAAGCTTGAGGAAGCAAGCAGGCACCTGGACCTTCCGGAGGAGATCACGCTTCTGCTGGTACCGGACAAGGGCCTTGCCAACCGCTTCGTACCCAACACAGACGCGATAGAGCTGGAATTGCAGAGCGGCACAAAGGTGCTGGCGATAGAGGCGCCTGAAGACCCGCTGCTCCATGTCATCGAGGATTCGCACGGCAATGCCCGAATACTGGTAGACAAGGCGCAGAAGAGCCAGGCCGGCGGCGATACGTGACGATGCCAGCTACGGTTCTCGCGTCAACGATAGTGCAACGCACAATGGCAGCGCGGAGGAGAAGTATCGATTAGTGGGACAGTCCGAATCGGCTGAGAGGCAACACATTGAAGGGCGTTCTTTCGTGCGCAATGTGCAGGCAGGGAAGCTGCTGGAGGACTTCTTTGTAGCAGCGGTCGCAGCAGTACTGATTATCCGCTTCTACCTGTTTTTCATCGCCTATCGGCACCTCATCCACTATGCACCATTCACCGGTCAGGTTCTGGTCGGGCCCTTTCATTTCGCCCACATGCTGTGGGGCGGGCTCCTCATGCTTGCCGGGTTTGTGGTGATCCTGACCTTTCTGGGTCGCTCCGCAAAGAGTTTCGGAGCAATTATCGGTGGGATCGGGTTCGGCGCGTTTATAGACGAACTGGGAAAAATCATCACGCTGAACAATGACTATTTCTACCAGCCTGCCATCGCGATAATCTACATCGCCTTCGTTGTCCTTTTTCTCGGGCTGCGTTTCCTGCAACAACCCCATAGCGTGTCCGCGCGCACAGCCCTGGTCAACGCGCTGGAATACACCCAGCAGGCAGTACTGCGCGACTTCCATCCGGATGAGCGTGCACGCACCATTGCACTTCTGGAACAGCAGGGCGTAGGGCACCCGTTAGTGCCTCCGCTGCGTCGAATCGTAGAACACATGCGTGATGCTCCGTCACGCCGTCCGGGTCCTGTGGCCCGTGGACGAAACTCGATTCGCAGGGCTTACGATTGGTTTGTCCACAGGACGTGGTTCCCATACGCGATCGTGGGTTTGTTTGCGGTGCATTCCATCAGCAGTCTGTACCAGACGATGCTCCGGGTGATATGGTCAGAGTTCCTGGCAGGCATGGTAATCATTGGAACCACAGGGGTTCTGCTTTTCTCATTAACATGGTATCCCTCTACGCGCACACTGCGAACCATGGCAGTTCTCCTCATTGCAGTGGTGCTATCATGGGGTATCGTTCTACATCTCGAACATCGACCTATATCGATCGTACACTGGATCCAGCTCATTGCCCCATTAGTCTCAGCGGTGCTCGTCATGTTCGGCGCCTTGCTGATCTCGCACGCGCGGCTCGAAGCATACAGGCTCTTTCATCTCGCCCTTCTCGTGTCCATTCTCATAACCCAGGTATTCGCGTTCTACCAGGATCAGATACTCGCTGTTACCGGCCTCCTGCTGCAGTTGCTCACACTGGCCGCGCTCCGTTTCATGATAGAGCATGAACAGACGGCGGCTGCGCCCTCTGCAATCTCCAACCCCGACACCAGGCGGTCGTGGTACACACAACACACGGAGGCACGTCCACCAAGCTGATGGGCCCACTGACGCTTCAAACACCATCGGCCAAAGGTTCCCGCACCAAATCGATATGAATCGCTGCGGAGGTGTAACACATGGCGTTCCAGAACTACGTCATCACAGGAGCATCCGGTTTTCTCGGCTATCACTTGTGCCGTTCCCTCGTAGAAGCAGGCACGACTGTCACCGGAATCGACATCGCCCCCTTCGACTATGAGGAGCTGTCTGCCAGAGTTCATTTTGTGCACGATGATATTCGTAATGCCCCGGCGCTCGCTACCGCAACGGAAGGAGCAGAGGTCGTCGTGCATTGCGCCGCAGCTTTGCCGCTTTCTTCGAGGCAGGAAATATGGTCCGTGAACGTGGAGGGCACAAGACAGGTTCTCGAGGCAGCCCTGCAACAAGGCGTCCAACGGGTCATCTTCATCTCAACAACCGCCGTATACGGCATCCCGGAGCATCACCCTGTCGACGAGAATCATCCTCTGGTCGGAGTCGGACCATATGGCGAAAGCAAGATAGCGGCAGAGAAAGTGTGTGACGAATACCGCGCAAAAGGTCTCTGCGTGCCGGTGCTTCGTCCGAAGAGCTTCGCCGGGCCCATGCGTATGGGAGTCTTTCAGATAGTCTGTGACTGGGTACAGGATGGTCACAATATTCCCATTGTCGGCAACGGACGCAACCGTTATCAACTCCTTCATGTTGACGACCTCGTGGAGGGTATCCGCATTGTCACGGAAGCAGCCCCCGACAAAGCCAACGACGCCTTCAATGTTGGCGCGACTGAGTTCACCACGATGAAGGAGGATCTCCAGGCGCTGCTCGATTACGCAGGTCATGGGAAGCGTGTCGTCCCTATTCCGTCATGGCTGGTCATACCGGCGCTGAAAGCCCTAGAGGCATTGCATCTTTCGCCACTTTACGAATGGATCTATGAGACGGCGGACAAAGACCACTACGTCTCGGTGCAGAAGCTTCGTGAGACGCTGGGCTGGAAACCCGTGAAGACCACCGCCGACGTCTGGATCGACACGTACAAATGGTACGTGGAGGCGTACCGCGCCGGTAGCAAGATTGAGACAGGTACAAGTCACCGGGTCGGCTGGAAACAAGGGGCCCTGGGCATGGTGAAACATCTATTCTAAAAGCCCCGTAACAAGAGACGCACAAGATATAAGCCGATTCAGGCCGGGCGTGACAGCCTTCTGTAGTGTCGCATTGTGAAAGTGAGGCATAGAAGCCCCACGCCCACTCCAAACCACAACGTGCAGAGCCTGATAACAACAGTCGCAGCGGCAGCTACGGGCGCACGAATACCATCCAACAGCAGGAGCCCGGTCATGCTTCCCTCGGCCGCGACAAGGCCACCCGGAATCATAGACAGAGTCCCGGCAATGGACGAGAAGGAAAACACAAAAGTCGGAACCACCAGCGGCACATCAACGCCCAGCCCTTTCAACACGAAATGGAATGCGACGCATTCAAATCCCCATGACACAATACTCAGGAGTACAGCCACCGCCAGAGGACGCGGGCATACGAGTGAGTGCAGTGTACAGACTGCCCGCGACCCCGCGCAAGAATGACAACCGGGCGAGGAATCCGACGAGCCTTAGGCTTAAAGACCTCGACTGTATCACAGCGATCAGTGCCACTATGACGATGGCAGATAGAGCGATGGGAAGTGGCCCGTACCAGAGAGCGGAGAAGGAGAGTGCTGCAAGTGCCAGCAGTCCCAGTACATCGGTCAGTCGCTCGGCGAACACCACCGGTACCGTCCGGCTTATCTGCACCCCTTCGAGCTCCTTGAGCAGATACGACTTGAACAGTTCCCCGAGTTTGGCAGGTGTTACCGACATCGTCAGTCCGCTCAGAAACACAAGCACACTCTTCGGCCATTGCAGACGGATGCCAAGACATCCCAGATAGTAATGCCATTTCCAGAACCGGAGGGCGTAATTGAGTGCGGTGAATCCAAGTATCAGCGGCAGATACGTTAGCCGGAACCCTGCGAGTGCTCTTCCCACCTGCTCGATGTCCGAAAAAAAAGCCAGGCCGGTAAATACGAGCAGACCGGCACCGATGGCAATAGCCATCTTCTTGCCGAGATTATTCCCGGGCTGCACGGTAGAGCTTCCGGACCTTTGTTCGAGCATGGTTGAAGAGTGACGTGCGCTTCCCGAATAGAGTGACCCTGCGGTCCAGTATCGCCTGCCTGATATCCGGGCTGTCCGTAATGACCCCGGCCGCGCCAACCTCGCCAGGGTAGTGAGCATCACTGCCACCGACGAGCGCAAGACCATGCCGGGTAGCGAAGTTAACCGCCTGCCGATTGTATCGCCCGAGAATACAGCGCGCATTAAGTCCCTCGATAGCATCCACGGCGGGCGCGAAGTCGTCGGCAATGGGAAAGGCACTGCTTCTCAAAGCATCAAAGGGATGCGGCACGATTACCAGGCCGTCCTGCGACCGGATTTCATTAATCACATCCATGAGCCGGCGCGACCTGATCTCTTCCCTTAGAAAGAGGCCGATGACTTCTCCTTTGTCGGTCATGATCTCGGCACCAATGATAACGCTTATCTCAGGCGGACTAAGTCGGCTTGCGTGCTCCCCGCCAGCTATCGTATCGTGGTCTGTAACTGCCACGCCGGTCAGGCCGCTCTTCCGAGCCAGTTCGATTATCTCGCGGGGTTCCATCACACCATCGTGTGAATAGCACGAGTGCACGTGCAGGTCTGTTCGATACTCTTTGCGGGAAATCATCATACCGGCAGGCTCAGGTGAGCAATAACTACGGCCATAACAACCCAGAGACCAAGGGTCACCTTGAGTCCGCCATCGCGTAGCGAGATGTGTGGCTCAGCTCCCAGGCCTCGGTCGCGTACAAGATAGAGATAGCGAAACAGTCCAAGAATCACCAGCGGAATCGTAGTCCACATGTACTCACGACTCGTGAAGCCGGTATAGAGCAGATATGACACCAGAAGTGAGGCAGCGGAGATGTTGCCGAACGTCTCAAGAATACGCGCAGACAGCTGCTCAAGGACAGGCCTGTGGTCACCGGCGCCATCCGCAAGACGAGTCAATTCCTGCCCGCGTTTCTCCACAGCAAGAAGGAGGGCCAGGAGGAATGCACAGACGATGAGCCAGGATGAGGGGAAGACGCCAATGGCGAAACAACCCGCTATAGCTCTGACCACGAAGCCCGTCGAGATAACAACTATGTCCAGGATCAGGGCGTGTTTGGCGTACAGAGAGTAGAACAACGTCAACACCACATAGGCCACACTCGAGAGGAGGAAGTACGGGCCAAGCACGAACCATCCCACCACCAGAGAGCCCAACGTAAGCGTAGCCGCAATCACAAGCGCATGAGAGGCCGCGAAGTGTCCCGACGCTATCGGCCGGTTGCGTTTGGTGGGGTGAGCCCTGTCGCGTTCACGGTCGATAACATCGTTAATCAGATACTCCGCTGATGACAATGCACTGAATACGACCACCGCCACAACTACGTTATCCCACATGCTGTAGTTGAACAGGTTGGCCGAGAAGACGATTCCGATAAGGAGGACGCCGTTCTTGTACCACTGATGCGGACGTGCAGACACCCAGAGTTGGTGGATTTGTGACATATCAGAATCCCCGGGACAGCCGGCGTTCATTTGCGCTAACCCCGCCGGTCAATGCGCCAAGTGTATCAGATACCTGCATAGCACCAACACGTAAGCCATGTGCTGGCACACGATCCATCCGGTTAGCAGTGCACCTGATCCCGCGGGCGACTCCTTGCAGGACAGCGGCTGACCACAACTATGCCGCGTCGGTCACACAACTGCCGGAGGGCCAGTACACGAAGATTCTCGTGTGATGGTTTCGGTAACATGTGCACGGACATATTAATGGTCTATCCCTCAGCACGAGGCTCTCGATTACTCGTAGTGCAACCATTACAGCCGACTAGTTGAGCGCGGCCACGCCAACGCGTGCCGCCTCTTCGTCATCCGGCGGATTCGGATATCCGCTCACACCGACTCCACCGACGACCGTACCGTCCTTATCACGGATGCAGACTCCGCCTGTGAGCGTCGTCAGGTCCCGGTCTCCCCAATCGAGCAACTCCACACCGATGCTCACCATCCGCGTGCGTATGGCGGACGTGTCGAGCCTCATCTTCGCCGCGCTGTACGCTTTCATTGGGGACATCCGACCGGAATTCCAGCTCGAACCATCCATCTTAATGAAAAGCAGAAGGTCGCCACGAGCATCGACGATGGCGATCGAGACTGGTGGGTCCTTCCGCCTCGTCACATGATCCATGACAGCGTGGGCAATCTTCTGGGCATCGTCCAAACCAAGCATTGTTCTGGTGTACATCAGCCGGCACCTCCTTTCCTTCGTTGACCGGGACATTGTACTCCGGTCAATCCTTTGAGGTCTTCAAGAGCGCTGCAGTAACCCCCCGGTGTTTCTCTCTTCCCCAGCGTGGTAGACTCCTCAGCCACGCAAACAGTACGGGTGGTGGCCTGTCTTCAAGCCGCCATGCCTCCAAACGAGGTGAAGGATGGGCGCAGAACAGAGCATAGTCATAATCGGTGGCATGGCGTGCGGCCCGAAGACCGCAGCGCGCGCACGGCGGCGCAACCAGGATGCGCGCATCACGATCGTGGAGCAAGGACACACAGTATCCGAGGGCACCTGTGGCCTGCCCTACTACATCGGGGGACAGATACAGAGTGAGCAGGCTCTGCTGATCAGGACGCCCGAATTCTTCCGTGAGAAGTCGGACATCAACGTGTTCAATGGCTTCCGGGCGACTTCAATCGACCGGAAGGCTCACACGGTCGAACTGCTCGAGCTTGCCAGCGGAGCCACGTCCAGCCTTTTCTACGACACGCTGGTCCTCGCCACAGGGGCGAGTCCGGTAGTGCCTGTCTCGCTGCCGGGCAACAAAGACCTGGAGGGCGTGTTTACGCTGAGCAAGATCGCCGATGCCAACAGGATACTGGCTGCTCTGGCTTCGCTTGACGCGAAGAAGGCGGTTGTCGTAGGCGCCGGTCTCATCGGTGTGGAGAGCGTCGAGGCATTTGTGGAGCGGGGACTGGACGTCAGCATAGTGGAAGGGCTCGACCACGTGATTCCAGGGGTGCTTGGCGCCGAAATGGCGGACAGTGTCGAAATAAAGCTCGTCGAGAAAGGCGTCCACGTCTTCACCGGGCAGCGCGTCGTCAGCATTGAAGGCGATGAGAGAGGGAGGGTTGCCAGGGTGGTAACGGAGAAGGAAACGATCGACGCAGACTTGGTCCTGCTTGCGCTTGGCTACCGTCCCAACGCGCAGCTTGCGGCCGATGCAGGACTGAAGATCGGACCGACCGGAGCTATCTCGGTCAATGAGTTCCTCCAGACGAGCGATCCCGATATCTACGCGGGAGGCGACTGCGTGGAGAACGTTCACAGGGTGACCGGAAAGAAGGTGTTCGCCCCCATGGGCTCGACTGCAAACAAGCACGGTCGTATCATCGGCACAAACGTGACCGGCGGGCACGACACGTTTCCCGGTGTTCTGGGTACTGCCATCGCCAAGGTGTTCGAACTCAGCGTCGCAAGGGTCGGCGCCAACGAGACGGAGGCACGCGAGGCGGGCTTTGAGCCGATTGTGGCCACAATCACAGGACGCGACCGCGCAGGATATTATCCCGGAGCTCTGCCAGTCACCGTCAAGCTGACCGCGAACGCATCCGACGGCACAGTCCTCGGCGCGCAACTCCTCGGTACGGGCGAGGTGGCGAAGCGCGTGGACGTCCTCGTCACCGCGATATCGGCGGGAAGAACGATAGAGGACATGGCCAACCTCGACCTCGCATACTCGCCGCCCTTCAACGGCGCGATGGACGTGCTTCACGACGCCGCCAATGTGCTGCGCGGGCAGATGGAAAAGGACCACGCCTGAGATCCGCTATCGTCGCGGGGACTTCCCGGCGGGCAGCTTGACCCTGCCGGGAATCCATACTTACACGCTTCTGCCGCACACTTCGTAACGGGTTACGGCCGAACGGACGTGCCGCAAACTCAACGGGGGCGCTACAATTCCCGCACGGAGTATCACGTCGACGATGCTGAGACGGTTTGCGCTATACGGCTTCCTCAAGAACCAGCGGTATTTCGAGCCCTTCATCATTCTGTTCTTCCTTCAACGCGGCCTGTCCTTCACCGAGATAGGCTTTCTCATCGCGTTCCGCGAGCTGGTCATCAATCTGATGGAGGTGCCCAGCGGGACGGTGGCCGACCTGTTCGGACGGCGAAGGAGCATGATGCTGTCCTTCGCGGCCTATATCACCTCGTTCGCCGTTTTCGCCTCGGGCCGCGCCTACCCGGTGTTCTTCGTCGCGATGTTCTTCTTCGCCGTCGGCGAGGCATTCAGGACCGGCACGCACAAGGCCATGATATTCACATGGCTGCGCACCGAAAACAGGCTGTTGGAAAAAACGAAGGTGTATGGCTACACCCGCTCGTGGTCCAAGCTGGGCTCCGTAGCATCGACGATCATTGCGGTGACCATAGTGTTCGTGCTCAAAGACTACGCTTGGGTCTTCTGGTTCGCCATCGTTCCTTATGTCATCGGGCTGGTGAACTTTCTCGGCTACCCGGCACACCTTGAAGGTCAACCCGGCCAGACCGTGCGAGCCCGCGACGTGGCCGTGCACCTGTGTTCCTGCGCCCGCAACGCGGCAACCGTGCCCTCTCTACGGCGCTTGCTGACTGAATCAATGACGTTCGAGGGCGTGTACAAAGCGTTTCAGGACTACCTCCAGCCGGTCGTGAGAAACGCCGCTCTTCTGCTTCCGCTGTTCGTGTCAATGACCCAGGAGCGCCGCACCGCGTTGCTCATCGGCATCGTGTACATCGTGCTTTACCTCGGGTCCGCGTACGCGAGTCGCTCGGCCCACCGCCTCGTCGGCCGGGCAGGAGGCGAAGACAAGGGGAGTTATCTCCTGTGGAGGCTCGTCGCCGTGACATACATCCTGCTGGTACCCCTACTCTACTACGAGTTGTACTACGCGGCGATTTCCGGGTTCGTAGTTCTGGCCCTGGTACAGAACCTGTGGAGGCCGGTGCTGGTGAGCCGCTTCGACGAGTTCGCGGGAGAACGGGAAGGAGCGACCGTGCTTTCGATAGAGAGCCAGGCAAAATCCGTGGCTACGATGATCGTGGCGCCGCTCTTCGGCCTCAGCGTCGACCTGGTCCGCTTACACGGCCCGGGAGGACAGTTCTGGCCCATCGCAGTCATCGCAGCGCTGGTTGCCTGCGCCATGCTCGTTGTGCGTCGGCATTCTAGCGGAGAAGGGTCAGCAGCATTATCGAACGCGTGCCATCCTGAATAGGCACTGCAGGGTATCCGTGACACCTCAGATATTTACGCTCCGACAAGCACCTGGGAATAGCAACAAGGAGTTCAAGCAAGCGGTCACGCAGGATATCTTCGATGACGTCGCCAACCAGATAGAAGCGCAGTTCGGCGACTATGTGTCCAAGGAGTTCCTCACCGCTGAGATGCAGCAGGGATATATCGTGGCCCACTACAAGGCAACATACACGGACGGCGAGATAGGCGTCCGCACGGTCTTCGACGACAACCGCAAGATAGCCGGCCAGTTCTTCGAATAGGCTTTTGCGCCCCGGAAACTGAAAAATACCATATTCGTTCGCGGGTTTCTCGAGCTACACATGACTGCAAATGGGGTGCCATATTGATCCGACATGTGCAAAGCCGGGTCTGCGCCCGAACGGAGCACAATTGACAACGGATGGCTGGTTCTGAAGGTGTCGATGAAACCAGCGAAGCGTCTCAAGACTTCTCGCTGTGATGCCACGAAGCGCATGCGTCTCGGTTTCGCCGCGATCCACTGCACGGCTGTGCCCAAAGCAGCACGCTCTCTATCCAGACTCGCCTCGCACAATCAGTTTCAGCCTTCAAGGAAATCCGCTGAATGTCCTCCAGGCTGCCCGGATTTGCTATTCTGCGGTATAGGTTTACGCGTTTCTGTGATACCTTTAGCATGTCGCGCATATCGGGTCGGTCCGCCAGGATGAGCCGGATGCGCTATGAGCCAGCAGGAGGATCCAATCGATACGGTAAGACACAGCTACGGCGACGAGGCTGAAGAGCCCGTCAGATCCATCGAAGGCGAACTGACAAGCGGGACCGCGCCAGCCCTCGCCGCCGACGAAATCAACACGACCATCCCTTTCGAGGGCCATGAACTCAGCGACGATTCTGTCGGCACCTATCTCCGCGAGATAGCCCAGGTGCCACTGCTCACGGCGGCGGAAGAGCGGGTACTCTCAAGGCAGATTGAGGGCGCGCGGCACGTGGAGAAACTTGAGGCTGCGTATCTCAAGAAGTACCAGGCGGAGCCATCCGCGGTAACGATTACTGCCGACCTCATCGCACGGATAGTGAGGGATTATCCGGTCCTCGACGTGGTCCGCCAGTATCTCGAAGTGCAAGCCGGATTGACCATCGGAGAGCTTCTGCGCATGCCGGAGATTCGGACTGCCATCGACAACGCAATCAAACCGGAACTGGTTGCGTCAGTCGCCGAAGCCACCAATCGAACGTACGCCGCCAGCGACGACGCAATCGTAGCCCTGTCAGTAAACAGCGGCCTGCTGCACCCCGAGGGCGCGCTTCTGCTCGAGACCGAATCGCCTGAGCGCCTCTCTGCCCTCGCTGCCGAAGGCACACTTGAGTCTCTGCTGCAGCCCCATGAGGACGAGTTCAAACGTCATTACGACGAGATGAAGCATGCAGCACGGGACGCCGAGACCCAGCTTACCAGGGCGAACCTGCGGCTTGTCGTCAGCATCGGCAAAAAGTACATGGCCCATGGCATGTCTCTGCTCGACCTGATTCAGGAGGGCAATATCGGTCTTATGCGAGCCGTGGAGAAATACCGGCACCGCAAGGGTTTCAAGTTCAGCACATACGCAACCTGGTGGATACGGCAGGGCGTCACGAGGGCCATAGCAGACCAGTCGCGCACGATCCGCATCCCCGTGCACATGGTTGAGACAATGAACCGGCTGTCACGCACCACCCGGCAACTGAGGCAGGAGCTTAATCGTGAACCCAGTTACCAGGAGATTGGAGTGCAGCTGGACATGACCTCAGACCGGGTCGAGGAAGTCGTTGCGCTGTTCTTTCACGAACCTCTCTCGCTCGACAAACCTGTCGGTGAAGATGGCGACGCACGCCTGGGAGACTTCGTGGAGGACGAGTTAAGTCCCGCGCCACAGGAACTCGCCACCGCACAGCTTCTCAAGGAGCAGATCGACCGTGCCCTCGATCAGCTGACGCCGCGGGAGAAAAGAGTGCTTCAACTCCGTTTCGGGCTCAAGGACGGCTTGCCCAGGACCCTGGAGGAAGTGGGCCAGGAGTTCGAGCTCACGCGAGAACGCATCCGGCAGATCGAGGCCAAGGCGCTTCGCAAGCTGCGGCATCCGAGCATCAGCAGGCATCTCAAGGATTACCTCGACTTCTAGCCACACAGCCTCTAGCGGGCCAGCAGGCGAACAAAGTCGTTCGAGGCAAGTGAAGGCCGAGTATCGGCTGCACGACTCAACCCAGTTTCACTATCGTCTCCGCAATGCGTCTGCGCAGCATCTCGGCGGCCCCGGGCGGGCACGGGAAGAAGCCCGTGCCGGTTCTCGCTCCCAGTTCGCCGTGGGAAACCTTCTGCTCCAGAACCTGGGGCGGGGCAGACGATGCTTCGATGACAGGCAGCAGGCGCTTGAGGACGACAAGCCAGTTGTCCAGGCCATGGATGTTCATCAATTCGAACGGTCCAGCCGCCGACCAGCGCGGGCCGAGCGCGCCGGTGAATGCCTTGTCGATATCTTCCGGACCGACCACACCATCGTCAAGCAGTGAGAACGCCTCGCGCAGAAGCGCAGCCTGCAGGCGGTTGACGAGGAAGCCCGGGACTTCCTTCTCCAGCACGACCGGCATCTTGCCCTGGCTTTCGAGCAGTTCGCACATCACTTGCACGGTTTCATCAGAGGTCATGGGGCTGCGGACAACTTCCACGACCGGGAGCAGGTATGGTGGCATGAGGTAGTGGGCCACGAGCACACGGTCGGGCCTTTTCGTCGTCTCACCAAGTACCGAAGGCATAATAGTCGACGAGCTACTTGCCAGAACGGTGCGTGAAGGGCAGAGGCAGTCAAGTCGACCGAACAATTCCCGCTTCAGTTCCACCTCCTCGGGCGCGACTTCGACCACCACGTCGGCTTCCGATACTGTCTCAGCCAGATCGGTGCTCGTCCGTATGCGATCAAGGAGCAAGTCGGCCTGTTCGGCAGTCGCCAGGCCGACGTCCACCATCATCCTCAGGTTAGATTCGATGTTCCTCAGTGCGGCCGTCAGGCACTCTTCGCTGACGTCATTGAGACTTACCTCATAACCGGCACGGGCGAACTCCTGAGCGATGGCGTGCCCCATGGACCCGGCGCCAATCACGGCGACCCTGCTGATGTCATCGATGTTCATCGCTGCCTCCTGTTTGGAAACAGTATACCGGGGGCGCTCCTGATTGCGAGATCGCCACGAAATCAGCGATTCGGAGACCGCATCCCGCACAGATATGTCGTCAAGGCATAGCCATGCAGTTCAACCGGCTCCTGCCTCAATCATTGTGGCGCGCCGCTTAAGTGCCTCTGAGCGGCACCCGCACCACGACGGTGGTACCTTTGCCCGGCGCCCCGTCGATGGCTATCTCACCGCCAAGCGCTCCCACACGTTCCTTCATGCCAAGTATGCCCAGTGATTTCCTGCTCCTCAC
>CAZKHH010000058.1:0-12034 GCA_964552485.1 uncultured Dehalococcoidales bacterium
ACCGGGGAGAGCAGGGAAGTCGGCCGCGTGCTCGTAAGCATCGCACATGAGGTAGTCAGGACCGGCCGACCCGCACCTGCGCCCTGCGCGCTCATTGCGACAGGCGAGACCGCAGTCCGCCTTTGCGAGGATGTGGAGGGGGAGGGTGGCGCCAACCAGGAGCTTGCCGCCGGTGCTTGTCTCGACCTTGCGCCGGATGCTCCCGTGGCGGTCCTGGCGCTCGATACCGACGGCACGGATGGCCCCACCGAGATCGCAGGTGCACTAACGGATGGGACAACCCGCGAGCGGGCGCGAGAAGCCGGCATAGACCTCCACCGTGCGCTGAATCAGCACGACGTCTCCAGGGCACTCCGGGCCGCCGGCGACGCGATTATTACGGGACCTACGGGAACCAACGTCAACGACATCATTGTTATGGTCGTGGACCGACCAGAAGTACGTCATTAGCACTACGCAATTGGAGGCTCCCTGGCGTTAGTGCCTTCACTCCGGGCACGCCCGGCCCCGGTTGACACCACCAATCGCATACGAGTATGTTCCGTCAAGGGCGAGTCGTGTGTTGTGGCAGCCGGAAGTGTGTCAGGCTCGCCCCTCTCGTCATCCCAGCGCGCTCTCGACGGAGAATCGTTAATGTCATTGTTGAGCGGATATCAAGAACCACGTTTTCCGGTTCTTGTCGTCCGGGGTCTCTCTATGTCTCCGGCGTCCGCGAATGGAGGTGCGGTATGAGTCATTCACTATCGTTGAACGGAGGGACACGATGAAGACGATGACTCCGGATGTGTGGAACGCGTTCATCGAGGGTCTCATCGAGGAACCGGAACTCGATGTGATTGGTGTGAAGGAGAATGGCCAGAGGTTCGTCTTCGCACCGCTCGAGAACGCGAGTGAACTGAGACTCGACTACGACGTTACGGTTCTTCCGCCCAAGAAGGAGCTGCTTCCGACGAACGAGGACCTCCTTGTCTTCGACATCAGCAAACCATTTGACGTTCTTGTTGCACGTGATGAGCGAAAGAAAGTGCTTGTCGGGGTGCATCCATACGACCTGATTGCCATCAATCAGATGGACCAGGTCTACCTGGGAGCACACGTGGACGACACCTACGAGGCCCGCAGGACGAACACGATTATCATCGCATCGGACATCCTTAGTATTCCGCCCAGGGCATTCTGCGGAAGCCTCGGCACGCACGTGGTGGAGAAGGGATACGACCTCCTAGTGACGGCGCTCGACGACCGGTACGTGATCGATGAAGGAAGTGAGGCCGGAGTCTCACTCCTGGAGAGGTTTGCCGAGACACGTGAGGCGTCCGCGGATGATATCGAGAGAGTGAAGGAGCTCAGGGAGGCGCTGCCGTCCCTGTACGATAGAAAGTTGCACGCTGACAAGTACAAGTGGTCGGAGATACTCGAAAAGAACTACGAGCATCCCGTGTGGGATGAGCAAGCAAGGAAGTGTCTTACGTGCGGTACCTGCACGATGGTTTGCCCGACCTGCTTCTGCTATGACGTCAACGACGAGGTGGATCTTGATCTCGAGAGGGGCAAGAGAACCCGGACGTGGGATGGCTGCCTGCTCAAGGAGTTCACTCTTGTTGGCAGCGGAGAGATATTCAGGGAGACGCCGACCAACCGGTATCGGCATCGATACTACCGCAAGGGCATGTACCTGCCCATGCGGTACGGCTTCGTCGCGTGTGTCGGTTGCGGACGCTGCGCCACGCAGTGCCTCGCGGATATTGCCGACCCACTTGAGGTGATGAATGTACTTGCTTCGTCGTCTATGGAGGACCCGAAGAAGCTACCGATACCGGAGGTCAAGGTCCATGGTATCAAGCAGGATCTGCTGGTCCCTAAAGCGGCGGAGATTGTCTGCAAGGAGCCCATGACTGACATAGATACGATGTACGAGATCCGGCTGGATTCCGGGGAGGCGCTCGGACATCGTCCGGGACAGTTCATCGAGCTGTCCATCTTCGGCATCGGCGAGGCGCCGATCTCCATATCTTCCTCTCCCGGGACCGGGGCCGAGTTCGAATTGCTCGTCCGGAAGATAGGTGACGTGACCTCGAAGCTTGATACGCTCGACATCGGCGACAAAGTGGGCATCCGTGGGCCCCTGGGCAACGGTTTCCATGTGGAGGGCCTGAAGGGCAGGAACCTCCTCTACATCGGCGGCGGGTGCGGCCTCGCCCCTCTGAGGTCGCTTATCAACTATTCGCTGGAGAACCGCTCGGACTACAAGGACATCACGATACTGTACGGCTGCAAAGACCCCTCATCGCTTCTGTTCAATGCTGACCTGGAATCCTGGGGTGGCCGGGAGGATGTGGACTTCAAGGTCACCGTGGACGAGTGCAGGAGTCACGATTGCTGGGAAGGGAACATCGGCGTCATCACGACGCTCATTCCGTCGGTCAATATCGATCCGGATACGACGATGGCCGTCGTTGTCGGACCGCCGGTCATGTACAAGTTCGTCATCCGCGAACTTAAGCAGAAAGGCATTCCCGACGAGAACATAATTGTCTCGCTCGAGAGGCGGATGAAGTGTGGCGTGGGCAAGTGCGGCCATTGCCAGATAAATGGCGTGTACGTATGCCTGGAGGGGCCGGTCTTCAACTATGCCGATATCAAAGAACTACCGGAGGCGTTCTAGATGAAACCGAAGGTGGCTTTCTTCGACTTTTCGTGCTGCGAGGGCTGTCAGCTCCAGATAGTCAATCTCGAGGAGAAGATTCTCGACCTCGTGGACATCGTCCAGGTCGTCTCCTTTCGCGAGGCGATGAAAGAGCATTCAGACGACTATGACATCGCGTTCGTAGAGGGCTCCATCATGCGGCCCATGGATGAGGAGAGGCTGAAGCAGATCCGCAGCAACGCCAGGATACTGGTGGCCCTTGGTACGGTCGCCTGCTTCGGCGGTATGAACAAGCTGCGCAACAAGTGGCCCGTGGCCGAGGTCATGGCTGAGGTGTACGGAGATGCTGCCATCGAAGGCAACCCGTATTTCGACGTGCTGCCGACGAGGGCCATCGACGAAGTGGTTGCCGTGGACGCATACATCCCGGGCTGTCCTATCAACAGGAACGAGTTCGCCAGGGTCGTGACGTCATTGGCCGTCGGCCGGAAGCCGTCGCTTCCGAACTATCCCGTCTGCGTCGAGTGCAAGAAGAATGAGAACGTATGCGTGTTCGAGCTGGGTCAATTCTGCCTCGGGCCAATCACGAGGGCGGGTTGCGACTCGATCTGCCCGACAAATGGTGAGGGCTGCGATGGCTGCAGGGGCTTCCTTGAGGATCTCCGGGTGAATGCCATGAAGGACGTCCTCAGGCGGTACCACGTGTCGCTGGACCAGATGGTGAACCGGTACAACCTCTATAACTACAGGAGGGAAGGATACTGATGGCCAGGACTGTCGACATACACGTCGAGCATCTCACGCGAGTGGAGGGGCACGGCGACATATTCTTCAATTCGAAAGAGGGGAAGGTAGAGAAGGTTGAATGGCACGTGACTGAGGCGCCGAGGTTTTTCGAGGCTATAGTCCGCGGGAAACCATACTTCTTCCTCCGGGCCATCACGTCAAGGATCTGTGGCATCTGCTCCATTGGCCACTCTCTCGCCTCGTTGAAGGCCACCGAGGCGGCCATGGGCATTGAGATATCGGAGGAAACGGTCCTTTTGAGGCGACTCGCCCTGCACGGCGAGAACATGCAGTCGCACATCCTTCACATTGGCTACCTCGTGGTGCCGGACCTCTTTGGCGTTGGTTCTGTCTTTCCTCTGGTTGACACCAACAAGGACGCTGTTGTCAAGATAGTCGGCCTGCACCGTCTCGCGAACTACATGTCTGACCTGATATGTGGCAGGACGACACACCCGATCACCCTGCTGCCTGGCGGCTTCAGCAAGGTGCCGACCAAGAGGGAACTGACCGAGCTCAAGGCTCGCCTGGAGGCGGCGAAGCCCGTCATTTTGGAGGTCTCCGGTCTGCTCGCGTCGGTCAAAGGCAAGCTGCCTGATTTCGAGCGGGAGACCGAATATATTGCCATGGTGGATGACGCGCTCTATGCTCTGTACGACGGCGCAATCGGATCGAGCGACACAGGGCTGCATCCTGTAACCTGCTACAAGGATATCGCGAACGAATACGTGGTCGGGCAATCTACGGCCAAGTACGCGAAGCACGTGCGAGATTCCTATTTCGTGGGCGCGCTGGCGAGGTTCAATCTGAACGAATCGAAGCTTACCGGATTCGGTCATGAGATTGCGGATATCCTCGGCTTGAAGGCTCCGGTACACAATCCGTTTATGAATACCTTTGCCCAGATGGTGGAGGTTGCCGATTCGACCCAGGATTCCATCAACGTGATTGACGAGCTCCTTGATATGGGCGTCAACGGTGAAAGACCGGAGGTTGAGCCAAGGGCCGGACGTGGCATAGGGGCTGTGGAGGTTCCGCGCGGCATCCTCTTCCATGACTACACTATAGACAGCATCGGGAACTGCACGAAGGCGAACTGCATCATCCCGACGAATCAGAACCATGCCAACATCCAGAAGGACCTGGAGGAGCTTGGCCCCACGCTGGTGGACTTGCCGGAGAAGGAGATAGAACTAACACTCGAGATGCTTGTACGGGCGTATGATCCGTGCATCTCGTGCTCCACGCACTACGCTAGAGTCCACTTCGTATGAGCAGGCGCAGCGCCCGGAAGGTCGCCGTCATCGGGATAGGCAACCCGGTGATGGGCGACGACGGCATCGGGCCGAGGCTGGTCTCTGAACTGGACGTCTCCGTGCCCGGCGTCGATGTTATCGACATCGGCACCGGCGGCATGCAGCTTGTCCATGTCCTTGCCCTGTACGACAAAGTGGTCCTCGTCGATTGCGTCGAGATGGGCCTGTCGACTGGGGAAGCGAGGCTGTTCTCTCCCGGGGACGTCGTGTCCTTCAAACAGACGCGTTCGTACTCGCTCCACGACTGGGATGTCATGAGGTCAATCGAAATATCCCGCGAGTTGGGTGAAGAGCCGGAGCGCATCCTTATCTTCGCCATTCAGCCAGGGTCGCTGGCGATGGGAGAGGGTCTGTCTCTCGAGGTTGAGCAGGGCATCCCGGCGTATGTTGAGCAGCTCAGGAAGGCCTTTGCGGCGCTCAGATTCTGACCACCCGTGCCGGCTGTTGCCACACCATTCCTCAAGCAGCCTGGTGCAGTGAAACTGTCCGCCCGGTGTCGAAGTCAGCATGGGGCAGCTGTCCGCCCCAGAAAACTGGGTAAGGTGTTCCCTTTCTACGAGGGCATGACGCCATCCACCCACGTCGCCCCCAGGATATGACAACTCAGTGCTGCCGGCAGGAATCAGTCGTCATACAGCAGCGCCCTCCGGGTTGTTTGACGGAGATGTTGTTGCGGTCTAATATATACACAGTTGCGCATATATGAATCTATGTGCTGTCACAAGCTATCTTGCGGAATCCGTGTCCGGGGAACAGTTTTGACGATGCGCGAGTCAGTGAACAGGGCAGATTCGCCAATCGACTATGGCAACCAGGAGGTGCGCAGTTGGTAGAGCAACCGAAGTTTGAGGCGGGCGTCAACACGCATGAGAACGTGGTGTTTTCCTGTTTCGGGGGAGCATCCAACACCGGAATAACGAGCGGGCTGGCATGTCTGGAAACGGTGAAGGAACTGGGCTTGCAGAAGGTGGGAATCATGTGCCTGGCGGGATTGCCCAACGAAGTAAAGCCCGTTTTCGGCAAGACAGGGGCAGCGAAAAAGATAGTGACGGTGGATGGGTGTCCGTTTGAATGCGCTCGAAAAGTTGTAGAGCAGGCCGGATTCAAGCCGACCAGTAGCATCGTGCTCACGCGGGACATCGACATGAAGAAGAAGGGACTGAGCGAGGATATTGGCGGGGAGAGCAAGGGCGTGATGGAGTATGTGTCTGAGGCAGAAGTCCGGAAAGCCAGGGACCTCATTGTGTCGACGATACTCGAGGACTGAGTCCAAGACAGAAGGTGCAAGATGGAATCGAGTCAAATGAGCTATGCACGCGCACTCAAGGATATTCTGTCACTGTCTCACGAGCCAATAGGAGTGACATTCCTCAAAGAACGAATTTACCCGGAGGGATTTGAAGTTCCGAGTGCGCGTCGGTACTGCCAGATTCTCATGGGGGCGGGACAGGGCAAGAGATACCTGCTTTCGGCAGATAACATTGCATGTCCTGCTGCGGCGTGGGCCCTCGGATTCAAGGCTCCTCCTGTGCAGTTGTCGTCCGGAGCGATGCCGGCTGAGATGGGAATATTCGGCAGCCGTGAGGCTGCAAGAAAGACCCTCGAGAGTATGCCCCGCTTGGAAATGGGGCAATACCAGATGGTTGCCTGCTATCCGCTGGGTGACTCATCGCTTAATCCTGACGTGGTGGTGGTGGAGTCGGATGTGGAGCATCTGATGTGGGTGGCGCTTGCCGACGTCTTTGAGACTGGAGGCCGGCTGGAGTTCAGCACAGGCATACTGCAAGCTACCTGTGTAGACGGCACAATCATCCCGTTTCTGGATCGACGGCTGCATGCTTCACTCGGCTGCTACGGGTGCCGCGAAGCGACGGATCTGGCTACCGGCGAAAGCGTTATCGGATTCCCTGCAAGTGACCTTGAGCGAATCGTGAACTCTCTGGAACGGCTGAACCAGCGGGCAATCCCTCGTGTACGCGGAAAGACTATCTACAACGCGTTGCTCCAGCGCTAGCCCGTTCGTCGCGGAGACTTGCGACCCGAAATAGCATTCACACGGGACGGTTTGACACTTCACCTTTGCTTCTGTCGTGCTCGGAGAGGAGTTACGCGTCACTGAATGTTTTGGCCCGTACCTTTGACATCTGAACCTGCAGGAGGAGACAGCGAATTATGGTCGATGAACCAAAGGAACAACTGCTGGAAAGAATCGAAACGGAAGCTGCGCAGATGCAACGCAGTCTGCACTATTGCGCCCGGTGCGTGTTGCTCGCGCTTGTACGGAATCTGGAACTGGCGGACGACGATTGCCTGGAACTGGCGTGTAAGACAGGGATACCCTTGAGCGCCGGCATAGCGGGCACCCGGAATCAGTGTGGGGCTCTGATCGGTGGCGTGATGGCCATCGGTGTCGGGTTGGTGAATCATGACGCTCGCACGATGACGCCGGACATGCCTAGCCCTGCAATGGCTGCGGCCAAGCGGTTCTACCGCTGGTTCGAGAGAGAGTTTGGCCAGGCCGACTGCTATGACCTCCGCGAGATACACCTGGGACGCTACTTCGATATGGCTGATCCGGAGGAGACGAAGAAGTTTGAAGCGGCGGGAGGATATGAACTCTGCGCCGGACTGGTAGGGAAAGCGGCCCGTCGCGCAGCCGAGATCATACTTGAAACCCGGGAAACCTCGGAATCTTGAGTGGCCCGAATTCGGGAGACACTACACTTAAGTCGCTATCACGAGCGAGTTCGTTCCAAGGCCGCTCGCTGGGTCTCAGAATCGGCATGGAACAGTTCTTTGGCGCCTCAAATGAGTCTGGCTGCAGTGCTATTCGGTCGTGCTGCCAGTTCGTGCGGCAAGTCCGCTACGCTACTCGTTGATGAAACGGACTCAGATGCTCGCGGGTGTTCAGTGAACTGTCGGTCGCTAGTGCGGTGTTGAGTGACCATGTGAAGAGTCTTGGCTGGCACGCCCGACAAGATGAGGGCGCATGCACTCTATCGTCGGAGAAAGCCACAGAGGTGTTGTCGAAGGCCGCAACATCCGGGGAAAAGTAACACCCGACGAATTTGTAGCTCCCCATGGAAGGTCATGCACATCGTTGTGCCCATGTGCCTGCCGTGTACACCAGATGGGCGACGGAAAGATGTCCGGGATTCCTAGTTGACCATCGGCTCCGGCGGCCCGCCCATTGCAGTGTAAGGTCGACGGCGGTATCCTTCAATATGTGGAAGAATTACACGCCCCGCTTCAATGCCAGAGGAGGAATTGATGAAGACAGGTATTTCCCTCAAGGGCTGCTTCCCGCCAATTCCGACCCCTTTCGATAAACAGGGCCGAATCGACCATGACCACCTGGTCTCCAATCTCGAGAAGTGGCAGCAGACGCCTCTGCGCGGCTTTGCCGTCCTTGGCTCAAACGGCGAGGCGGTCATGCTGCGGGAGGCCGAGAAGCTCGAGGTCTGGAAGACGGCCGGCGAAGCGATCGACGACGACCACCTGTTCATTGCCGGTACGGGATGCGAGTCCACTGAGGAGACGCTCGAGCTCACGGAGAAGGCTGCCGGTCTCGGAGCGGATGTGGCACTCGTTGTCACACCACACTACTACAAGGCGCGGATGGACCGCCGGGCGCTGGTCACGCACTACACTACGATTGCGGACCGCTCGCCCATACCCGTTGTCCTGTACAACGTTCCTGCCTCCACCGGGCTCGACATGGGTGCGGATGTTGTCATTGAGCTTTCCGCGCATCCGAACATAATCGGCTTGAAAGAGAGCTCAGGCAGTGTCGTGAAGATAGGACAGGTTGTGGCCGGTGCTGAGGAATGCTTTCAGGTGCTCGCCGGCTCCGGTAGTTTCCTGCTGCCGACGCTCGCAGTGGGTGGTGTTGGAGGAGTGATGGCGCTGGCCTCGGTGGCGCCGCACGAACTTAATGAGGTAGTGATCAGCTTCGATACTGGCGACCTCAAGAAGGCGAAGGAAATCCAGGTGAGACTCATCGCGCCCAATGCTGCCGTTACATCTCAGTTCGGCGTCGCCGGACTGAAGGCCGCGGTCGACCTCATCGGCATGTACGGAGGGCAGCCCAGGCCTCCCCTGCTGCCGCTTGAGCGGGCGCAGTACGATGAACTGAAGAGCATTCTTGTGAAGGCCGGCCTGCTCTGAAACGCGCCCGTTTCACGGGCGACCCGGTTGTGGATACGAACGTGTGCGGGATTCCGGTCTGGCGGCAACCGTACGTATGTCTGGCTGTCCCAGCCTTCTCATTGCGCTGTGTTACTACGCGTGTAACAATTGCCGTTCGCACGAGCCATCATGGATAGTCACGCCAGGTTTCCACGCCCCGGATACCGCACCGTGTTTGGTCTGGCCTTCGCCGTCGCCTTCGTGGTGCATCTGCTGCTTTTCTCCGTCTCTCCGATGGTCCACGTGCTTATGGCCGAGATGCATCTGAGCCATGCACAGTTCGGATTGATCTTCTCGGCTGCGATGGTCAGTCTGATAGCGTTCAGGATTCCCTGGGGACTTTTAGCTGACCGCCGGGGCTATGTGGGCGTACTGAGGTTGGCCCTCGTTATTTCCGCTGCAGCCGCAGGTCTCAGGGCAATGTCCTCGGGCTACACTGGGCTGCTTCTCAGCCAGATCGTACTGGGGCTTGGGTTGGCGGCCCTGATGCCGTGCCTTTCGCTCATGGTCAAAGCATGGGCATCGGCCAGGCCCGGCCTTGGCACCGGCATCTACTTCTCCGGCTTCGCTGTCGGCAATGCGACCGCGCTCGCGTTGACCCCGCTGCTTCTGGATGTGATGTCCTGGCGCCAGGCATTTCTGCTCTATGGTGCCGCACCCGTCGTTGTACTGCTTGCCTCGTTTATGCTCGGGAGGGATGGTGAGGGAGTCAGTTCCAGTGTACGACTGCAGGAATTCGGGCTTGTCCTGCGCGAGCGGGTCGTCTGGGTGCTGCTCATTCTCATGGTGGGTTCGATGGGCTGCTACGACACACTTGCAAGCTGGATGCCGCGTGTATTGCAGATGAAAGGTCTTGAGCCCGGATTCGCCTCTCTCTTACCGGCCGGCTTCTTTGCCTCGGGACCCCTGGTAGGTTTGGTGTTGGACCGTTTCCCCAGCCGGAGAACGCTGGTCGCTCTGCTGGGCATAATGGCTGCATTATCCATAGCGCTGATCAACACGTCCTCCCTGCCGGTGCTGCTTCTCGGCCTGTTCTTTGCCGGCTTCACCACTAACGGGGTAAGCATTGCCAGCCTGACCATACCTGTGGAGCAATCCCGACTGTCTCCGTATGCCGGTACGGTTGTCGGATTCGTGACATCCGCTTCCAACGTGGGTCCGCTCGTCGTGCCTGTGCTGTTCGGGTACCTCATCGACGTGACGGGCTTCTATTCCGCCTCTGTGGTTATGGTCGCTGTATTGGCCGTGGTCATCTTCGTCGGCTGTTCGCGTCTCATGCGTTGACGGAAGTGCCGGGTGACTGCCGGGCTGCGTGCTGAGTGGACGGAGTGGGAAGCATCCTGCCAGAGTTGCGGCTAGCCGCTGGTTGCCGGTTTATAGGCGCGCCCCTGCATGAGCTGCACAACGATAGCGGTGCTCACCAGCGCCATTCCTGCAATGGCTGCGATTACGACGGCCTGATCCGGTACCGTCGAATCTCCAAGGCGTTTGAGCACTATGCCAAGCAGCGCCCAGACCACCACGAGGCAGAAGTAGACGTCCCTTCTCCTGACCGCCATCGCGAGGGCGATAGCGGTGGCAACTGTGATGACCGCCACCGTCCAGAACTGCGGGCTCAGACCGAAGGCGCCCCAGCCGACGGAGACGAGAAGCACGGTGACGTTTGCGATGGTGGCGACGGTGATCCATCCGAGGTACACGCTGAACGGCAGGTTAACGAAAGCCCATTCGCCACGCGTAATCCCGGTCAGGCCGATGCGGAGACGTAGATAGATGGCAAGCAGGGAACCAAGCAGTATAAGCATGAGCACGAGCGATAACGGAAGCAGCCGGTAGTGCCACGCAAGTATCCAGGACGCGTTCGCAAGGCAGGAGACGAAGAACCATGGACCGATACGTGCGCTGAACCAGTTCCGCCCTCTCCGGGCCATGAGCCACTCATAGATGACGAATGCGATCAGCAGCAGGTAGATGAGCCCCCAGATCGAGAAGGTCAGTCCCGCAGGCGTGAACAGGTTCTCGTACCGGTCGGATACCCCTCCGGTCGTGACTCCGTTGATGGGCAGGGCATTGGCCAGCCCGTTGAGGGTGAGCACGAGCACCAGTCCCACAGTGTTGAGTGCGGGCAGTACGTATCTGTTTCGCGTCATGTCTTCAGCTCCCCGGTGCGTTGGCAAGGTCAGTGTAGACCGGTTCAGTCGCTGATGCAACGTGACGTATTCACTCACTAATAATGCTACCGAGAGGCTATGGTTCACTCATCAAAGAATGTTACTGAGGGGACTATGCTGAGCGATGACCGGATGGGCATAGATGAGAGGCGCAAATACCTGGAGCTGGTGGGGCCGCGTTACCTCGGGGGCGGGCACCCGCCGCCCAAGCGGTCTGTCTTGACACGAACTTGGTCGGGTGCGACTATTCCTGCCATCACAGCAGGTGGTGGATGTATGAAGGCGCTCATCGTTTATGATTCGGTGCACGGAAACACGCAGAAGGTTGCGCAGGCAATCGGCGACGTAATCGAGGGCGAGGTAACGGTGTGTCGTGTGGGAGAAGCGACGCCGGATGATTTCAGGGCGCTCGACCTGCTCGTCATCGGTTCTCCGACCCACGGAGGCAGACCCACTCCGGCTATCCAGGCATTTGTCAAGGGCCTGCCCGGCCCGGTCAGCACTGTTAGAGTGGCTGTATTCGATACGAGAATGCCGGCCGGCTGGGTGAAGGTATTCGGCTTTGCAGCAGACAGAATCTCCAAAACTCTCATGGGCAGGGGTTGGGCCATGGATATGCCTCCCGAGGGGTTCTTCGTACAGGGCCGCGAGGGCCCGTTGAAAGACGGCGAGATGCAGCGCGCCGCTGCGTGGGCGAAGTCTCTCTCCGAGCGCAATCGGTGACACCTCGTGTGGCTTACGTATTAGGGTTCCTGCCCGGGATACTAGAGTGGAATCTCCACGTACCCGTTTCGACAGGCGGCTGACCCAGCGCCGAACCTCTGAAGCCAGTTAGGCGTCCTTGGCTCCGGCGTTCGTGCAAGCTGAGGCCCCGTGTTGCGTCAATAGAAAGGGTTACCGAAGGGTCTCCTGTTGCGTCAGAATTG
>CAZKHH010000059.1:0-11923 GCA_964552485.1 uncultured Dehalococcoidales bacterium
CACAGCAGGATCTCAACGTCAGCCTGGTCGCGGAGCTCTTCACTCAATTCGGCAAAGACCTCCATGTACTGTTGCTGTTCCAATTCCTGTTCAAGCACGGGACGGACTTCCTCGAAAGGCGGCATATCAGGCTGCATTTCCTCATACTGTTCGTACGCAGCTCTGAGAGCGTCTTCCGTGACAGTGAAACCTCGTGCCTCACGCTCGTGTTCCAGTATGCGTTGAAAGACAATCTGGTCCTCAATGAGTTCCATCAGGTCGTTGGAATCCATTCCCTGCTCGCTTAGAATCTCGTCGAGGGCGTCCTCGCCCCCCACCTGCTCGACCACGGACGCGTACTCGGCATCGATGTCCTGCTGGCTTGCCTCGATTCCTTGCTCTGCGGCGTAATCAAGTATGAGAGTCTCAGCGATTAATGTGTCGAGGACGTCTTCCTCAATCTGCTCACGGATTTCCTCGTCCTCGTCGACGGCTATTCCCTGTGCTTCATATTGACTCGTCTCCTGGTCCACCCGTTCTTCAAAATCCGTGGTGCTGACTTGCTCGCCGTTAACGATCGCGACGGCTTGCACTTCGTTTGTGCCCTCTGCGCATCCCGCAAGCATCGCTGCTGTTAACAGCAGCGATGCCGTTATTCTTGTTGCTTTCATTCCGGTGCTCCTTTTCCGAGGCCAGCGGCTGACAGGTTCTGCCGTTTACCGGGAGACCTCCAGTTCTTGTGTGGACAGCGTTGTGATTGTCGACCGCGTCCGTTGCCAACTTCGAAGTATGGCACAGACTTGTTAAGTGAACATGAAGGCGTATCGCGTAGCCGCATGACACCAGGGGCTTTGTCTCCCCCGTATGGCCGCGCGGCATATGCACGGTCGGGCGGAGGGCAGAGCGACCGGGAAGGCGATGGCATGCTTCGCCCGTCACCTTGATGACACTGCCAACCGTCCAGGCTTGCCTGCTCCAGCTATGACACGCCTGCGGGGAATTCCTGCAGCACGTTCCGTATTTCGTCGAGCATCCGGTCTATGTCCGCATCCTCGACCATCCGGTGGGTTACTGCTCGGACACGGCTCCCGATGGGATAGTTCAGTTTCACACCGCTTTCACGCAGACGATCGATGAAGTCGCGTGCGGGCACGTGAGAGGGCAGGCCGAACATCACGATGTTTGTGACCGTTTTCTCCGGCGAGCATTCGATGCCCGGTATCTGCGAAAGACCGACCGCGAGTCGCTTGGCGTTCGCGTGGTCCGTTGGGAAACGGTCGATCATCGTATCCAGTGCAACGAGCCCGGCTGCTGCGATGATTCCTGCCTGCCTCATGCCGCCGCCGAGCATCTTGCGCTTCTTGCGCGCGCAGGTGATGAACTCTCGCGAGCCGCACAGGACCGAACCAACTGGAGCGCTCAGGCTCTTGGAAAGGCAATAGCAGACGGAGTCGACCGGTGCTGTCAGCTCTGATGCCGGAACCCCCAGCGCGACCGCAGCGTTGAATATCCGGGCACCGTCCAGGTGGACGGCCATGTCGTTGCCGTGTGCGAGGTCACAGGCGGCAGCAGTGTATTCGGGGGTAATCATCGCACCACCGCAACGATTGTGCGTGTTCTCCAGACAAAGCAGCGTGGTGGGTGGAAAATGGATGTTCTCCGGTCGGATGGTCGACCTCACACGCTCAAGATCCAGGCTGCCGTTTTCTTCGCTGGGTATGGAGCGAAGTAGTACGCCGCCAAAGGCCGGGGCCGAGGCGGCCTCGTACCAGAGTATGTGCGACTCGCTGCCCAGTATGATCTCGTCGCCGGCCCGTGTATGCGTCAGGATGGCTATGAGGTTACTCATCGTGCCGCTGGCGGTGAAGAGCCCGGCTTCTTTTCCGAGCAGTGCAGCGGACCTCTCCTCCAGCCGATTGACTGTCGGGTCCTCTCCGTAGACATCGTCGCCCACCTCGGCCTCGTACATGGCCCGCCGCATTTCTTCTGTAGGATGTGTGATCGTGTCGCTGCGTAGATCGATGATGTTCATTTCAGTCCTTGCCCTGGCCAGTAGGCCCTGTGTGCTCGATGTGTTTTCCGCGGCCGGACGGCCAGAAGATGCTACAAGTGCCCGGTGTTCTTGGCAAGTAGCGGAGTCCCTTTAGGAGGTAGGTTGAATGAAGAGTGGCGGACATGGCTGAGTATGCACACCGTGGTGTGTCCTGAATGTTACGGGAAAAAGGTCCGGTGACCCGGCAAGTCGTCCTCGAGCGTCCTGACATGGATGCTGATTTCGCGTTTCTATACGCATTAAGGGCAAGTTAATACTTGCAGGGAGGAGACTCATGAGAAAGATATCTGCGCTGTTTGTAGCCGGTGTACTCGCGGTGTTGCCGCTTGTCGGTTGCGCCGCCCGTGACTCCACCGTTTCACCTTCTCCACAGGATGATTCGGCCCCAAGTGCGTCCCAGAGCTCGGATGACGGATCCGGTGACGTCAACTTTCGACTTCTCGTCTCGGATGAGCCGAACGCGATAGGCGACTTCGATGAACTTTGGGCTACTATCTCGGGAATTGTGTTTACTGCCACTGAAGGAAGTGGTGCAGACGTCGCAATCCCGCTCGATGCACCGGTGTCCGTCAACCTGGCGGAACTCATCGGCGAAGATGCCATTGCCATCTGGGAAGGCTATCTGCCTGAAGGCGAATACACCCAGGTGTCACTGGACATCGTTGGTGTTGTCGGCTTGCCCTCAGAGGCACAGGCTCCTGACGTTGAGGTTCAGGTGCCCGGCAACGGACGTCTGCCGTTGGAGCTGTCTTTCAGGGTTGGTTCTGGTGATGATGAGGAGGAGAATGATGGTGCTGCCGTCGACTTCGTTTTCGATATCACCGTGAACCGGACTGACAACGGTCAGTATGAGCTGCGGCCCGAACCAGATGAGAGCGGCCCGGAACGGGCCTTCAAAGCGCTGGAGCATGCGAGAGAGCGCATCTCGTTCGGTGGACCTCCTGAGTGGGTAGATCCCAGGTCGCCCGGAAAACCCGGGTGGGTCCCGGAGGATGACGAGGACTACGAGGGTCCCCCTGAGTGGGTGCAGAAGCCGGAAGACACCGCAAAGCCTGACTCTACGCCCGACGACGATGACGAAGACGGTGATGGTGAAGACGGCAACGGTGCTGTTTCCGCATCGGGAGGACGCGGCCAGTCTGGAGGTGCGGGCACGCCTGATGATGCAGGCAGGCCATCCTGAGGCAGCAAAGCACTCATAGCAGGATTCATTTCGATTGCCTTCAAGGGGGCGGTTGTACAGGCAGCCGCCCCCTTGCCATAACGACCGCGGATAACTTCGCCAGCGGGGCAGGCTGCCTCCTGTGTGATACTCAATTCCAATGGTGGCGCTGCTCTGCCTATGTGCCCGGTGCACCTCGGATTGATGTGTAGCCCGTTGTTACATTCACGCCGTCGGTGTAGCAGGAAGTGAATTCGTCACGGGTCATCCGGACCACAGTGTCAGTGAGTCTCTCGACTCGTCAGAGTGTACTCGCTGCTGTGTCTGGTGATAATGTTCGTCCAACCAGGGTTACGTTTTGTCCGGCGTTCGAACCGCCAATTCATTTGAATGAACTATGGAAGATCATCGTTGACATGAAGAAGGTGCCCGACGAAATCGATCTACACGGCATGACCGTCGATGAGGCTGTCCATCTCGTCGATGAGTTCCTGCACAAGGCGTACAAAGCTCGCGTCTATCGGGTGTGGGTTATTCACGGCAAGGGCACCGGAACGCTGCGACGGGCTATGAGAGACCATCTCACCAGGCACCCACTTGTGGCCCGGTGCGCGACGGCGGACGGAAGCCGCGGCGGTCCCGGCTGCACACAGGTCGACATGATTGACTGATGTACAGCGGGTACGCCCTTTCAGCGGAACCATATCAGCCAGACGATGACCGCAGCGATTCCCACGAGACACACGATGATGACTACGTCTGCGATCTGCCTGCCAAGGCTCTTGGTCGCCATCCGGATTTCTGCTTGCGCCTCAAGTTCAGCCTTCAGCTGCGTCGGGATGAGGTGCACCATCATGGCGATGGCGAGAGGGATAACGAGCAAGTCATCCACCACGCCATGGAAAGGTATGAAATCCGGGATGACATCGACCGGGCTGATCACGTAGAGCACCATCGCAGCCGCTATGGCCTTGACGTGCAAGGGCGTACGTTTGTCGCGCACGGCCAGATAGGAGACGGTGGTGTTCCGTTTGGCAGTCTGTTTCCACTCCCTCAGCTGTCTGAACATGCAAGCCCCCTTTCCTCCCCCGTCAGCTACCGCTCATGCGGCGACAACCCATGTCGAGGTTGCTGCCCACCGCCAGCAGTAAAACACCGGCGTCCATGTACTCCCGCCAGCGGTCATGAGACAGTATAGTCCCTCCAGACAACATGCTGCGTGGCTTTCGAGGCGATGCATGTCCCGCTGTCCGTCCGCGTGTGCGCTCTCACGCAGCGAAAGCGCTGGGATGGACTATCAGCTGCGGGGTTCTTCTGCCGGGTGCACCAACTCCGTCAAGCGTTCGACGATGGATACCATTCCAGCTGTATGGAGGCCGCAGTACGCGAGCAAGTCGTTGCGGACCCTGTTGATCTCCTCCGGGGGCATGGTGCGGCGTGTCGAGAGGAAGGCGATGCCCGCGAGCTGGCCATCCGTGATGCCGAGTTCCGCATACTCGAGCCCCGTGAGTGCCGGCAGGACCGCCTTGAGCGAGGCGCTTCCTCTCTGGAGCGGATGGTAGTAGTTGAATCCGCGAAAGGGAATGAGGAGGTCGACCAAACGTTCGCATACCTTGTCGGTCCATTCCTGGTACTCCGGAAACGCGAGCGCGAGCTCTTGCAGGACTCGTTTCTCGAAGGGTGCGTAGTAGGCGATGATGCTGCCTCTGTCGCCGAGCCAGGCATGCAGGGATTCGAGTAGCCGTGCACGCGGGTCCTCGCCGTCTTCTGCCAGGAACTCATGGTGTTCCGGTGCTTCGCCGGGATGACGCACAACGTGGAGCGAGAACTGGAACGGCACATTCTGGTACGGGCGGACACCATCGAAGAGCGGAACGGCAGTTGCCAGTGTCTCGAAGTCGAGATAGTAGACAGGATACGTAACCCGTGCAAGGAAGCTGCGCAACGCGGCGGGCTCAATGTGAGGTGCACCAGTGATGAGGCAATCGCGCTGGATGCGCTGCTGGCGTTTGAGTGGAATATCCGGGGGAAGGTCGGTGATGGCACGTAGTCCTGCCTCCATCAGCCTGAATGCATGGGCGCCGATGTGGTGCAGCGTGAACACGCTGTGGTCGGGCAGGAAGCTCCAGCATTCATCCCGCAGAGGGCAATCGTACGGGTCCTTGCAGTGCGGGCCCACACCGTTTTCCGGGCACGGGCCTCCTATCATGGAGAGAAGCTCTTGTGCCCGCGCAGCCGTCGTCGATTGGAGTGCCTCGACGTGCTCCGTGATGTCGGTGAGGCGGAACAGTTCTTCCGGCACGATGTCGCCGTTTCTCACGTAGGTTGTGTCGATGTGTGCGAGATAGCAGCGCTTCACCGTGATGCCGGCCCGCTCCGCGCAGTACTTCTGGAAGGCAACATCGTGGTAGTTGACCGCCTTGACCGAGGTCGCCGATTTCACCTCGATGATGTTCCACCTACCCTCTCCCGTGGGTTGTAGAATGTCGACGCGGGCGTACATCCCTTCGGACATGAAGGCGGCTTCGAAAAGCGGCACTCGCGACGAGAGAAGGCGGCGGGACTCCGCGAGGCAGAACGAGAAGTCGCCGGTCGGTATGTCGACGCCGTCGGGGAACAGCTTCTTGGCGAGGTTGCCGACCTCGTGGCCCTGGTCGAAGATATACTGGGTACTCTCGTCAACCTCCGGGATACGTTCTGGCTCATTAACGTGAAGCCAGAGCAGCCGCGGGCACTGCAGCCCCAGCAGGTAGCGCGACTTCGAGAGCAGAGCGGTCTTCGGCTGCATCATGACTCACCGCTTCTCACAATGTAGAGGATATACCTGGCCCGACTTGCAGTTGTGTAGATTGCACGTTGCGACCATCGCGGGTCCTTTGAGTCGACGTCCACCAGTATCACCGCGTCTGCTTCGCATCCCTTGAACTTCATGTAGGTGTGATAGGCGATGACGTTGTTTCCCGGTGTCCCTCCTTCCACGATGCGGAAAGCGCCCATTACGCCATCCGCCGGGATGCACGTCTTGTCTATGTTGTGCCCGCCAAGGATGACGATGCGTGCTGGATTCAATCCCTGTTCGTCGACGAGTTGCTCCAGTATCCTCCGGAGCCGTCGACGTCGCCCGGTCGGCGACGTGTTGACCGACTCTTCTACCGGTTCACCGTGCGGCAGCTCCGACATTGGGCGCATCTCTTCGTTGGTATGCTGTGCAACGAAAGAGCAGATCTCGTGTGAATTGCGGCAGTTGCATGTGAGCACGAACGGTGGAGTAGAAATTGGGAACTGCATTTCACTGCCGAACACGTTCTGGTCCGGGTCGTAGAATATGTAGAAGCAGCCGTCGTTGCGCAGCAGATAAGAGAGCGATATCCAGAAGTCCGTTTTGAAGTCTTGTCCTTCGTCGACAATGAGTGCATCGAACTCCACCGGTCGCTCGCTGACAAGTTCCAGTAATGCCTCTGGGACGGCTCTCGTATAGTAATCGTTCTCATCCTCGGCTGAAGGAAGTCGGTCGGCTGCGGTGAGCTGCTCAATGCAATAGTCGTGGTAAGTGCCGGCAACGATTCGCGGGCAGTCGGCGACCGCTGTCTTCAGGTGTTCTCCAATCATCCTGTTGAATGCGAGGAGGAGTACGGACTGTCCTTCAGCGGCGAGTTCCTGTGCCTTCTTAATCGCCATGACGGTCTTGCCGGAACCGGCACAGCCCTGTATGAGCGCAGTCTTCTGGTAGCGGAGCAAATCGAGCATCCGGCATTGCTCTTCCGTGAGCCGGAATATCTGCCGTTCCGCCTGTTCCAGTCGGTCTGCTAATGAGATGCCGTATTCGCAGAGCGGCATCAGGGCCTGGCGGACCGCATCCGTTTCTTTGCCTGATAGTGAGCGAAAGGGCGGTTTGTACGATGCATATACTCGCTGCAGAGCCGTGGGCGGGTCGTCGAGGTCGCGACCCGTGACAAGGATGTCCCTCCACGCATTCGGCGGCAGGGAGCGCGGTTCCTCGTAGGTGTCGGGGAAGCAGACGGCGTGCATCAGTGGAAGGGGCACCCGCGTGCTGAGCCTCGCCTCAAGATAGGACTTGAGCTTGTATTTGTTGGCCATTGCCTGGTCGAACGGATCCCGGATGGGCCGGTCTACCTGGAGCCATCTGCCCTGCCGGCCGTCGAATGTGATCGGGCCTCCTTTGATCTCCAGCACGAGGAGACCTGTATCGGGCCGGAAGAGCAGGAAGTCGATCTCAGTGTCGAGCAGGCAGCCGTCGCGGTTTGGCGAGACAGCCTTGAAGGAGTGGAAGATAGTGTATTCGTCATCGAGAGAGTCGCGGAGGACGCGGTATACCTTCTGCTCGGCGAGGCTGACGCCTTCGGCGGGCGGGAGGGTCGGAATCATCAGCGCCACGGTCGACCTCTGGTCCTTATCGCAGGCGCCGTGTAGGAGGGTCGATTCGCAGGTGTGCATGTTCCTGCGGAGCAGGCGCGACCGCCGGGTGAGCTGCGGTCGTAGCCTGAAGGTCGACTGCATCCGGGGAGCATGCTGTGCTGAGTCTAGATGCGGCGGATTGACTGCGTCAAGGCGCCTGCTCTGACGCTCAACGCGATTCTCGAATTGCTCCTGCAATTGCGCGGCCATCGTTCTTCCCCGCGCACAGTATGGGCCAGGCCTGTGACATCTGTCTGTCACAGATTTCAGCGAATGGGAGGGAAGAAGACAGGCGCTTCTCGTCGCTCATCTTAGTTCACCTCAGTAGCAGTCCTAACTGAGTGAACCATTCTCGAGCAGAGGGCTGGGAGTGTGGTGTCTTATTGACTTCAGCCCCCATCGCAGCGCCGTCATGTCGCCGGGCTATCCTTCATGCGTACCGCAAGAGTACGAAGCCGGTTGATTGCCGCGCCGAGCTCCAGTCCCCGGAACCGGGCACAGTCTCCCACCGGCCTCGGACTGAACACGTCCAATCCTTTCTCCTCCTGGTCGGCCATGACGGCACCGATCACCTCGCGCAGAGTCCTCTCTCCGTCCATGAACTTCGTGGCGTGGTAGATAGCCTCACCCAGTGCCCTCGTCTGACTGGCGTCGACCAGTTGTTCCACGGCTCCCAGGTCTATCGTATGCGTTCCGAAGGCAATTGAGTGCAGTCCCTTTGGCGATATCTTGACCTCTCTCTTGCCACGGCTGGGGTCGAAGCTCTTGGCCAGTGGTATGCGTTCCAGAGTGAAGCCAAAGCTCTTCCCTCCCTCAGGCTTCCGCTGAGTGCGGTACTTTGCGGCAATGGCGTGTGCTTCGTCAGTTGCAACCCGGGGCTTGTATTCCTCCATGCAGATTACCGTGTGTGCAACATCGAGGTAATCCCCTGAACCTCCCATCACCAGGATGGTGGAAATGCCTGACTCCGAACAAAGCTGACCGACCTTATCGATGAAGGGTGTTATCGGCTCCTTGTCCTTGGATACCAGTTCCTGCATGCGGTGGTCTCTTATCATGAAGTTGGTGGCCGAAGTGTCCTCATCGATGAGCAGTACCTGCGCACCCAGTTCCAGGCTTTCGATGATGTTTGCCGCCTGGGAAGTCGTGCCACTCGCCTCGTCTGTCGAGAAGGCTCGCGTGTCCTGGCCGAACGGCAGGTTGTTGATGAAAGGGGAGATGTCCACCTTCTCGATGCCTCGTCCGTCCTCAGCCCGTATCTTCATGGTGGCGGGGTTGCTCACCACGAACTCACGACCGTCTTCCGGTACGTGGTTGTATATGCCCATCTCCAGGGCGCGAAGAAGGGTGGACTTTCCATGATAGCCGCCGCCGACGATGACGGTTATACCTTCCGGTATGCCCATGCCGCTTGTGGAGCCGGAGTTGGGCAGGTCGACTGCGACCTTCAGGGCATCGGGAGATTGGAAAGGCACGACCGTGCCCTTGGTCAGGGGACGGGGGTCGATCCCGCTGGCTCGCGGCAGTATTGCTCCATCCGCCACAAATGCCACCAGACCCAGGTTTTCCAACTGCCCTCTGAGGAAGTCGGCGTCCTCAGCTACGAGGATATGCCTGTAGAGCTCATCTCTGTTCAAGCTGTCGAAGAACAGGGAAGACCGGACTATCTGAGGCAGTTCCGCAAAGAACATGTCGATGGCATGTTTTGCTGCGACCGACCTGCCGAAGGCCGGCAGGCCCATCACCAGTCGAGCTTCAAGCGCATCTCCGGTGATGAAGACCGACGTGCGCTCCAGAACCTCCTGCCCCGGTCTATCCATGCCGATACGACCGCTCGCGCCGGTGCCGCGGTTGCCTTTGCTATGTCTGTGTGCTGCCATGCAGAACTTTCGAGTAAGGAAATCACGAAGAGCGATCTCCCGACTCCTGGACGAAAACGCGTCTGCGGGAAAGCGGGCCAGACTCTGGGGTATCTCTACGCGTATGCGGCTTGGCGAGGCGAACGGATCGGCCTGGACGTGGTCCACATAGAGAACATAGTCCTTGAAATCGTAAACGCCCTCTATGTCCTTGTACGCCTTGTATCCTTTGCCGTCTATCCTTCTCAGTATCGTCTGTAGCTGGTCGCTGCTCTGCACTCTTCTTTGCGTCATCCGCTGTCATAGCTCCGTCATGTCGTTCCGCCCCAGTATAGTACGGAGGGGCACACGTACGAAATTGACAACTGTAAAGATGGCACGCATGGCATCCGGGGTTTGGGCGGTCTGCAACCAAAAAAGAGAGCCTGTCCGTATCTCAGGCTGTCCGAAGCTGTGGACAAGGGGTGCGCTTCATGCACGCTCCGTGAGAGACCTCTGCCGAACGTGGGTAGCTCGTCAAGTATGCCTGTCCCCGGAACTCTATGACTCGTTCGATGCCGGTGCCTTCACGCGGCCCACTTCGCCGGTGACAAGTCGCACCTTGATGCCATGCGGATGAGAGCGCGACCTTGTCAGGATGTCTTTGACGACGCCCTCGGTTGTCTTTCCCGTTCGCTGGTCCTGCTTCTGCACGATCAGGACTCGTTGCCCTGTCTTGATATCCATAGGATTCGGTCCGTCTCTCGCATCCACCCGACGTAGGGCCCACGGCCATGCGGCTCGGACTAATGGTATCACTCCGCCTCTGTCAGGAGCTTCAGCAGGCTTCATGCCGTACCCCGAGGGGCAACTAACTAGTGGATAAAAGGATGCCGCACTTATCTTGGGGTTTCTGAAGTTGTGGTCTCCTGGTTGGCATGGCGCAGGCACCGCGAACGGGCTCCTGTTGAACATGAAAAGGGAGATAAGTATGGTGTGCCCGGAACTCGCCGGAACTCCGGAAGTAGGATGTCATGGAACTCGGCAGTCGAGTTTTCACGATGGGACGAAGAAGGTCTTGCGTTTCAGGTGATTGAACCGGTTGAAGGGGAGGCGACCTTCATGCTGAAGGCGTCCGACGATGATTCCGGGGCCTAACCCGATCTCCTCGGCGAAGGCAGTGATGGCTTTTGCAGACCCATCCCACTCGTCAATGAACTGTTTGTAGGCCCTGGGTGGAATCAACATATCGCACGCGAACCGGTTTGCTCGTTCCTCGGTGGTGCAACCCGTCAGAGTCTTCTCATCGTCAACGTAGACCTTCTTCTTGCTGTCGTGCAGCAGGTGTCCCGCTTCGTGGTAGAGGCTGAACCAGAAGTGATCATCGGTCATGTGCCGCAGACTCAGGGACAGCATCGCTTTGTCGGGTTGCAGCCACTTAGCTGCGCCGCTCACGTGTGTTCCTTTGAACTCGGCGGCAAACACCAGTGCGATGCCGCAGTCGCAGCATAGGTTCTGCAGAGCACGGACGTGTTTCTCGTCAACGGCCTCCAGGGTCATGCCGCGTGCTTCCGCCAGCGTTCGGGTAACGGCTCTTTCCTCGAAAGGTGAGCAGTCCTTTTCACGGGCTCGCAGTTCGCCAAGGCGAAGCCACGCGGTTGTTGCGGCGAACGACGACTCGAAGGATTGAGACCGCCTGAATGCGACCTCAATTTGTTCGTATTGCCTGTGCCACGATTCGACACTGCCAACGCCGAAAAAGCGCAGCAGGCTGTCGGCGCGCTCCGCAGTGTCACGCGTGTCTGCAACTAGGCCTCGTTTCATCATATCGGCGTAGGGGAACTGCCGCACCCATTCTTGAAGGGAATCGAGTTGGGCGGCGGCCTGTTTGCGAGCCTGCCAGAGCCTGTGGTTAGTGTCGAGCCCGGTCCAGAGTCGTGCCGACACGCCAAGAACGCGTTCTAGCTGAACGGCTGTCTCCGGTGTGACCGGGGCCTTGCCATTGAGGATGAGGCTGAGCGTCTTGGTGCTCATGCCCATCCGCTCGGCGAGTTCAGTCTGCGACATGCCATAGGCTGCAAGGCGCTCACCGAGTACCTCGCCCGGATGGACAGCGTAGTCCGGCCTGAATTCGTACGTCTTTATTGTGGGCATCAGTGATAGTCCTCCACCGCGAGTATTCTGATTGCGGTGATTCTGGCGAGGTCATAACCGCCATTCTTGAGCAAGGGCACCGGGTGGGTTGCTGGTTCGAAGACTATCCGGTAGGGATGCTTCACGTCCACAGCGAACTGTCCGGACCTGTTGCCTTCCAATTGATGGCGTCGCTCGGGTTTGGTATCAGGCACCTCCTGTAATGTAGGGACTGCCAGGAATACAGACATCCGTCGCATGATCAGGCGGGCATTCTGCTGTCCATACTCCCGCATCAGCAGCTTCTCGCTGCAGAACACGCGCCCCAGCTTCTTTGTGCGG
>CAZKHH010000060.1:0-11844 GCA_964552485.1 uncultured Dehalococcoidales bacterium
ATAGGATCCGTGTATTGTCGCAGAAAGCGGGTTGTATAATGCCCCGATACGGGAGTCGTATCTCCCTCCAAGACAACTAATGATTACGAGTTCGCTTCTCGCCCGTCTGTTCGACGCAGCGTACATGCAGCGGTGGAACGACCAGATCCGTCCGGTCGAACTGACCGAGCTGGACAAACAGGCTCACAAGATGGTGATCGCGTTCGTTCTCGGCAAGTACGAGGAGGCGGCGGATGATTTCGACTGGATACGCCTCATCGAGGCTGGTCTGTTCGAGTACCTGCAACGGCTGGTCCTCACGGACTTGAAACCCCAGGTCTTCTACAAGATAAGGGAAGATCGCGAGCGGTATCGCGAACTCAACAAATGGGTCTTCGTCAATCTCGAGAAAGAACTCCTTCCACTCGGCAACGAGTTCTGCACGCGGTTCCGCGAGCATATGGACAGCGTTGCTGAACCGTCCTACCGCCGGGTGGTTAATGCCGCACACTTCTACGCAACGAAGTGGGAATTCGAGATAGTCCAGCGTGCGAATCCGCACGGGTTCGAGATGGAACGCATACACAGTCGGCTCGCGTCGCAGAGGCGACAGTATCACGACCTGAAAGGCGTAGGAGAGATCGAACGGTGTCCTTCACTGGAGAGTTTCATCGACCTCTGCGGGCTGCTGAGATTCCAGGTCCGTTGGAGCCACGTGCACCGTATTCCCCGGACATCGGTGCTCGGGCACATGCTCATCGTGGCCATCGTCTCGTATCTTCTCTCGCTCGAAGCAGGGGCATGCCCGCGCCGCTGCATCAACAATTATTTCACCGGCCTCTTTCATGACCTTCCCGAGGCGCTCACACGCGATATCATCTCCCCCGTGAAGCACTCCGTCCATGGCCTCAGTGCCCTCATCAAGTCTTACGAGAAAGAAGAGATGGAAGAGAAGGTCTATCCCCTTGTCCCGCAGGAATGGCATCCGGACTTGCGCCTGTATACCGAAGAGGAATTCGGAGACATCGTATTCATCGACGGCGCACGGGTGTCCACATCATCAGAGGAGATAGACACACGATACAACGAGGACGCGTACAGCCCACGCGACGGGCGGCTCGTCAAGGCGGTGGACGACCTAACAGCGTATCTGGAGGCACGGCTTGCGCGTGAGAACGGCATATCTTCCCCCGAGCTCAAGAAGGCCGCCCAGAGCATCCGCAGAAAGTACAGAGACTACAAAGTGGCGGGGGTCGATTTTGGCCCCCTTTACCATACTGCTGCAAAGAACAGTGAAGAGGATGTGGAACGGTGAAGGCCCAGTTTCATCCCGATCTCGCGCGAGAGGAAGAGGTTGAGGTGCTCGACATCTTCGTCGACACCGACGGCAGCCCCAAGATGATGTTCGTGCGGTCGGACGGACACGTCTACACCGCGCCAATCAACCGGTTCACCAATCTTCGCAACGGATATAGGCCCACGGGGAGTAGACGTCAGTCACCCCCTTCCGGGTAGCCCGGGCTCGCAGGAACGCCCAAGCCCGGAACTCTCGCACCTCTTGTTGCCACCAACCCGCGTGGTCGCCGCCCACATACCTGCGTATAATGGAAGCGTAGCAGGCGGCACATACGCTGCTTGTTCCCGGAGGAACACCATGCTTACAACCGTAATTGGAAGCTACCCGCTGAGATACCAAGAACTCGGCGCCGATGCGATTCGGCAGTCTGTTGGCGACCAGATCCGTGCCGGAGTCGATCTGGTGACCGACGGGCAAACCCGTTATGACATGATTGAATACTTCGCGCGTGCTATTGAGGGCTATCACTTCGACGGCAAGAGCCGTGTGACAGACAGGATAGGCCGGGGTGACCCGTCTGAATTGGTGACTGACTTCCGGCTGGCGAAAAGCCTGCATCCGCATGTGAAGGGCCTCATTACCGGGCCGGTCACGCTTGTATTTTCTTCACTCGTCAGAGGAGGAGGCTACAAGGGGTACCGCGACCCTACCCTGTACATGGACACGGCGGCCGGCCTTCGCGACATCGCCGATGCTATGGTAGCTGAAGGGGCCGAATGGATACAGATCGATGAACCCTTTCTTTCGGTCGGGGCGCCGATGGACATCGCGCGCGATGCCGTTGAGCATATTGCGGCCAATCTCGGCGTACCTGTTGCACTTCACGTGTGCGGCTCCGTCAAAGGCATCTACAACGACCTGCTGCAGTGGAATGGCATTTCCCTCCTGTCGCATGCGTTCATGGGCGACAAGAACGACGAAATGCTCCAGTCAAGCGAGCTGAAGAGCAGCAACAAGATGCTTGGACTTGGCTGTATCGATACCAAGTCGCCGAACCTCGACGCAAAGGACGAAGTGGTTGCTTTGCTGCGGAGAGGCGTCACGGAAGTATCGCGCGAACGAATCGTGGTCCACCCGGACTGCGGCATGCGTATGCTGCCTCGCAGCGCCGCCTTCGAGAAGATGAAGGTCATGGTCGCCGCAGCCAGAGAAGTATCAGCCGACTGATTCCGGGATTACCGGCCGCTCGCGCAGCTACTTGGAGCCAGCCATCGCCTGACGCAGTTTCTCCTCGTAGTCCGCGCGGGCAGGACTGAACATGTCCACAATACGACAGTTGCCGTAATTCATCTTGGCGCCGTGCTGGTGACCCTCAGGGAACCGAATGACGTCGCCGGGGCGCATGTGGTAGAGCTTCCCATCAAGTATTGCGTCGAGCTCCCCTTCAAGCACAAGCATTATCTGCTCAAAGTCATGCGTATGCACGGGGAAGTACGAACCAGCCTCTAGATTGGCAAAGCTGAGCGTCATGTTGCTGCCGGCAAATATGTGACTCATAGCGCCGGGCGCAAGCTGCGCGGGTGGGACGGAGTCATGAGCAATCACCGTCCGCTCCAGGTCCTGCGGGTCGGCTCGTTCGAATTGGTCGTCCATCTGCGAATGCTCCCTTCTGTATATGTCGGCCGTCGAGGCGTGCTTCATGGTACCACGCCAGACATCCCCAAAGTCAGGCCAGGTTTCAAGCTAAGAGGCATTGTCTTCCATGGAAGTCGCGGGCATAATGCGACACAGCGTGATTGCAGCAAGACCGTTGACGAGACACATACTGGCACCCGCCCTTGATATCCTCAGAGGAACGCACGCGATGCGCTCCTTCCGCGAACTTGAGAAGACACAGTGGTGGTCACAGGAGCGGATCGACCGGCTTCAATCCGAGCGACTGCAGCGCCTGGTCCACTACGCCTATGCGCAAGTACCGTATTATCGGCGGGTGATGGATGAACTGGGAGTACATCCGGAAAGCATCACTAGCCCCTCGGATTTGTCCCTATTGCCGGTGCTCACGAAGGCAGACGTGCGGGCGCACTCCAGGGAACTGCTCGCCGAGGAGTTTCCGCGTAGAGAGCTCCTCCTCGGACAGACCGGCGGCTCGACTGGCACGCCACTCACCTTCTACTCGTCTCGACAGGCGAGATGGTCGCATGGCACTGGCAGGTCGTTGAGGGCGCTCACCTGGGCGGGCGTATATCCGGGAGATACAACCGTGATGATCGCCAAACGACACCGTCCGGGACCGGTGAGAACGGCGCCTCTCACGCGTATCGTCAGTCTCGTCACCCGTGAAACCATGGAAGATTGCACCTACCTCTCAGATGCGACGCTTCCAGAGGTAGTGCAACGCCTCGCGAGGCGACGACCACGCGCGTTGCGGGGATACGCGAGTGCTATCTGCATCATTGCCGACTTCATACGCGAATCAGGCATGTCCGCGCCGGAGGCAGGTGCGATTGTTGTGGGGGGCGAACAGCTTTTCGACGAGCAGCGGGCTCTTCTGAGAGAAGCATTCGGGTTGGAGCCATTCTCCAAATACAGTTCTTTTGAGAACTACGATATCGCGATGGAGTGTGAGTCACACTCGGGTATGCATATCGCGGCAGAAGACCTCATCGTGGAAATAGTCGATGACGAGGGCCACCCTGTCCCACCGGGCAATGAAGGTCGGCTGGTTGTCACAAACCTGCACGAATATGGAATGCCGCTCATCAGGTACGACACGGACGACCAGAGCTCGTTCGCCACAGGCTATTGCGGGTGTGGTCGTTCGCTACCCCGTCTGAGAGCCGTTACGGGAAAGACCGGTAACACCATCTATACCACTTCGGGCCGAAGGATCTCTCCACTCGCACTGAGGTCCTCCAGTCTTGCCGGTCTGGGTATCCGCCAATTCCAGTTTGTCCAAAACCAGATCGACCAGGTGACAGTGAAAATAGTGCCCGAGACCAGTCTTGACCAGGACGCCTGCGCATCGCTCTGCAAGACAATCGAGACTCACTACCGCAGCGTGCTTGGCGAAGAGCTGCGAGTATACGTCGTAATGGTTGACAGAATCGATCCAACTCCCGCGGGCAAACACCTGTTTCTTATCTCCAAGGTGAAGCGTCCCCAACCCACGGAACCAGAGTCTGTCCACGGATACTGAGGCACCCCCGTATCCTTAACCGTTGGTCTGATAGAATTGACACGTAAGGATGCGAGCCGCCATGTGTCGGCATCGAACCGTGCATCCAGAGGATTTCACACTGCCACGGCCGGGGCGCACACGACTGCAGAATGGTTAACGTTTCGTATCGCAGACACGGGGAAGTGTCGGAATCGGCAGACGAGCATGACTTAGGATCATGTGCCGCAAGGCGTGCGGGTTCGAGTCCCGCCTTCCCCACTCCTCGCCGCCGTGGCCGCCTCAACACGCCCGACAAGTAGCACCACCGCAATGAGCGACGAACTTCGCCCCTTGAAACGCATCATCGGATCCAAGGCCCCGCCCGTCCGTTATGCCATAAGCGCCGCATCGCTCAGGTATTTTGCCGACTCTCTCATGGACACCGACCAGCGATACGACGGCGAACACCCGGATACTCCGCCCGTCTTCTTCGGCACGGCGTTCGACCTGATCGACATGCCCTCAGGAGACGCACGGACCATGTTCGGTCTCCCACTGCCGCTGCCAGCCGACTGGTCAGTGGTGGCAACCGGCGATGATTTCGAGATGTGTGCTCCGGTGATACCCGGCATGACCCTCACGTGTACCGAGCGCCTCGTCGATGCCTGGGAGAAGCAGGGACGCAGCGGCAGGCTCATCTTCTTCATGGTGGAGAAAGAATTCAAAGATGGCAGCTGCACAATACTGCGACGCAGGTTGACGTGTGCGACGCGCGAACCTACTCCCCTGGCTTACTCCGGACAAGCAGAACTACCGGCGGAAGAACCGGACAGCACCCCCCTGCCTACCCTCACCGTGGGCCCCGTGCACGTCCGGCACCTGGCTATGTTCGCCACCGCGACGGCCGAATTCGTCGACATCCACTACGACGCAGACTACGCGCGGTCCGTCGGCCTGCCGGGCGCCATTGTCCAAGGGCTCTACAAGACGGCCCTCATCGGCCAGATGCTTGCACGCCGGGCAGGTGAAGCAGGAAGGGTCGCAAGACTCTCCGTCGAGCACCGGGGCATCGATCTTGCGGGCAGCACACTGACGGCGGGTGGACACACCAGCGCCCGGTCAGAAAGAAGCGACTACGGCGTATCCGCGTATGAGGTGTGGGTCCGCAATCAAGACGGAATAATCACGACACACGGTTCCGCGGCCATCCGGCAGAACGATGAAACTGAGGATGGCCGCAAGGGCAGCCAACTACATTAAGGAGTACTGCAGCAATGAAGAATGGACGAAGAGTTGTCATCACGGGCGTGGGAGCCGTGACACCGCTCGCAAATAACGTCGCCGATTCATGGGCGCGCCTGATAGCAGGTGAATCGGGAATCGGTCCAATCACCAGATTCGACGCATCCGCCCTCACTACCAGAATTGCGGGAGAGGTAAGGGGATTCGATGCACACAGCTACATGGACAAGAAAACGGCCCGGCGAACCGACTTGTTCACGCAGTATGCCGTAGGAGCTACACACATGGCGATAGAAGACTCCAGGCTGGTGGTGGACGAGGCCACTGCGTCCCGCACAGGCGTGATACTCGGAAGCGTGATGGGCGGCATAGGCACGCTGTGCCACAGCATCAGTTCGATGGACCAGGGTAGCTTCGAAGGCGTCTCCAAGATGATGGCTTCGATGTATATTCCAAGTGCTGGAGCAAACGACATCAGTGTGGTGTTCGGGCTCAAAGGTCCCAGCCGCGGTATCAGCACTGCCTGTGCCACCGGCACGCATGCAATCGGTGACGCTACGCGTTTCATTCAGTACGGAGAAGCCGACGTGATGATTGCCGGTGCATCGGAGGCACAGCTGGTTCCCGTCTTCGTAGACTGCCTGGCAAAGCTCAAAGCTTCCTCAACCAGGAATGACGAACCAACGAAGGCGAGCAAGCCATTCGACCTGAATCGCGACGGTTTCGTGTCCGGCGAGGGAGCAGGGGTCCTGGTGCTCGAGGAGATGGAGCACGCAATCGCGCGGGGCGCCCATATCTATGCCGAGGTGAAGGGATTTTCCTCGAACATAGACGCGTACCATGCAACCAAGCCTGAATCGGAGAGCCAGGCCCGCTGCATAGGACTAGCGCTGGCCGACGCGAACATCGAGCCTGAAGACATCGACTACGTCAACGCACACGGCACGGCAACCTCGCTCGGTGATCTCTCGGAGACCATAGCCCTCAAGAAAGCCCTCGGGGCTCACGCGAAAAACATACCGGTAAGCTCCAACAAGTCGATGATCGGCCATCTCTGGGCCGCATCAGGAGCCGTCGAGGCGATATTTACCGCCCTCACAATGGAGCACGGCATCATCCCACCCACAATCAACTACGAGACACCGGACCCGGAATGCGATCTTGACTACGTGCCGAATGTGAGCCGCCATGCCCGCGTGCGTACCGCAATCTCACAATCGTTTGGTTTCGGCGGCATGAATGCGGTCGTCGTACTCCAGAAACCTGACACACAGTAGCACGCATCAGGATGCGTACTACTGCGAAGTCTGGCTGCTGGACGCCGCGGGACGCCGTCGGCGCTTCCGCCGCCTGGTCCAAAGGTCTTTAAAGTACGCTCTGTCCAGCAGATGGCGCGCATCAGCCATGTTGAGAAGCTCACGCGACGTGGCGCCTTCGAAGTAGGCTACCTCGACATGCTTCCCCATGTTCTTCACTGCCTGCAACGCGTAGGCGAAGTCCGCGTCACCACTCACAAGGACTGCCGTATCGTAGAAGTTGTTCCATGCGAAATAGAGAAGGTCGGTCGCAAGCATTATGTCGACTCCCTTCTCTACCTGCGTTCCCTGCGCCGTCTTGATGGTCCCGAGTCGGACCTCCAGGTACGGGGTCTGGCGCAGGATATCAAGGAACTCCTGCTGTTCTTTAAACGCGTCAGGACGTTGTGCAACGTCCTGCAACGCGTTGTAGTAGTAAGTCCTGAGCAGCTTGCGCTCGGCGCAGAGTTTCTTCACGAACTCAGTGAAATTGAGGTCGTGGCGACCAAGGGTCGCTCCCAACGCATGGTACAGGTTGCTGCCATCGATAAAGATCGCGACCCGTTCCCCATCCACGATTCACTCACCCCTCTCAATGCGGACTTGTATGCTGCTGTCGGGCAGCCAAGCCGTGCGTGATGCGGTCTATGATGATAGCGAGCAGCACGATGGAAAGGCCCGCCTCAAATCCTCTCCCGACCTCGATACGGTTGATTGACAGCAGGACTTCGAGACCGAGACCGGAAGCTCCGATCATGGACGCAATGACCACCATCGCGAGGGCCATCATGGTAGTCTGGTTGATGCCAACCATGATGGACGGAAACGCAAGCGGCAATTGCACCTCAAACAGTATCTGCCTTGAGGTCGCTCCGAACGCCTGGGCGGCTTCGACCACGCTCTGCGAGACGCCCCGGATTCCGACGTTAGTGAGCCGGATAACGGGGGGAACCGCGTAGATGATAGTGGCGAACACGGCCGGCACCTTGCCGAGGCCGAAGAACATCAGCGCCGGAATGAGGTAGACGAAGCTTGGCATCGTCTGCATGGCGTCCAGCACGGGCCTTAAGATGTTCGCAACGCTGTCGTTCCGTGCCATAGCGATTCCAGTAGGAATCCCGATAAGCAGAGAAATGAGCACCGCCGCAAAGATGATGGCCAGCGTCATCATGGCAAGGTCCCAGTAGCCGAACGTCCCGATAATCAGAAGAAAACCCGCCATCAGCGGGGCGGCCCACCACGTTCGCAGTGCAAACCGCGCGAGGAGGGCGACAGCGATGATTATGACGATCCACGGGAGAAACAGAAGAATGCCCTCGAGCGCAACGAGTACTTGCAGCAGTGCCTCGCCGATGGCGTCGAGAACCACACCGAGGTTTGCCAGTATCCAGTCGATCAGCGCGTCAACCCAGTGCGCCACCGGGATCCTGAGGCCTTCGGGAAACGTAAGCAGGAAATCTAACATTGCTACGCCGCTCCTTCCGAGGATTCGGTCGGCTTGTCTTGCTCGTCACCTTCACTGGCCGAAGTAGACTCCCCAGTCTCCGCTTCGTCCTCGGGCGTTTCTTCCTTGGTCTGGTCCTGAATCATACTTGAGATGATGGTGCTCACGTAGACTTCTCCGAGGAACCGTTCATCCGGGTCGATTACTGCAACGGGATAGCGGGAAGCAGCCACGAGAGGTACGAGCTCTTCTACAACCGTGTCCCGGTCGCACGTGGCCATTTCAGGATCCAGGGCCTCCTTGAGGTATGTGCCCCGGCGACGAATCAGGCCGACGAGACGTTCGACCGTGACCATGCCGAGAAGGCGTCCTCCCCTGGTTACCACAAATGCACTGTCCTGGCCCGCATCCCTCAATATCTGGAGAGCTGCCTTTGGACCCTGCCACGAATACAGCAGCACGGAGGGTTGTTCCATGACGGAGCGCGCGGTGAGGACTTTGGCCGGTGTGGCGTCCTGCACGAACTGTCGCACGTAGGCATCGCTGGGATTGGTCACCACTTCCTCAGGCGTTCCGATCTGGATGATCTCTCCGTCGCGCATGATGGCGATACGGTCGCCAACCTTCAAAGCCTCATGCAGATCGTGCGTCACGAAGAGAAGCGTCTTGTGCAATTCTGCCTGGAGGTCGAGCAACTCATCCTGCATCTCTCTGCGGATGAGAGGATCGAGACCGCTGAACGGTTCGTCCAGCAACAGAATCTCCGGTTCGCCGGCGAGGGCCCGGGCAATGCCGACGCGTTGCTGCATGCCACCGCTGAGGGCTGCGGGGAGATGATACTCCCAACCCTTGAGTCCGACCTTCTCGATGTACTGCATCGCACGCTCGTGACGTTCCTCTTCTTCAACGCCACGAACCTTGAGGCCGTACGCGACGTTGTCGATAACCGATCTGTGTGGAAACAGCCCGAAGTGCTGAAAGACCATTCCGGTCGTAGTACGACGCAGCTCAGCAAGCTCATGCTCTTCCATGGGCACAACGTCGCGACCATCGATGAGGATCTGGCCGGACGTAGGCTCAGCCAGCCGGATGATATTGCGAATGAGCGTGGACTTGCCGCTTCCAGACAAGCCCATAAGTACAAAGAACTCGCCACGGGTCACCGCAAACGATACGTCACGAAGACCAACAACGCAGCCCGTGTTCTCCAGGATCTGGGTCTTACTCGCATTCCGCAATTCAGGGTTTTCCAGCACCTGCATGGGGTTCGGTCCAAAGATCTTCCACAGGTCAATGACCTCGACGCAGACCTCCCGGTCTGCGTCGAGGTTCTCTTCCGTTCCTGTTGCCTGTCCAGTCTGTCTCTCTTCTTCAACCATTACATCGCTGCCTTCACAGCCGCTGCAACATCATCCGAAACCCAGTCCGTCCACACATTCTCATACGTCTCGAGATAGTACAGAGCTGCCTCATCGGTCGATGCCTCGTTATCCTGCATGTAGGCGAGGACTGCATTGTGCTGTGCTGTCTCTGTCTCAAAGTTGTCGAGGAATTCGACCACCTCGGGGTGGTTCTCGGCGAACTCAGCATTCACCGAAATGTTGACGTTATTGGAAGGATAGGCACAGGCATAGCCTGCCTCCTCGGTGAACAGAGCCTCATCGTACTCGGGTTCCTCGATGAGATACATGTCGAACTTACCGAGAACCCATGTCGGGGCCCAGTAGTAACCGAACCAGGCATCACCCTTCCCATACGCGGCGGACATGGAACCCGCCAGTGCGGCATCCGAGCCGGTGATAAAGTCAGTGTAATACTCACTGAGGCCGTAGGTCTCCAGCTTGATGCTGTTGACTTCAGTACACATCCAGCCGGGGATTGAGTTCGTGAAGCGTCCTTTGTCCCGATTCTCGGGGTCTTCGAACAGCTCCCAGTATTCGGGCATATCGAACACCGAAAGAGGATCGGGCAACACGGGCTCGATACCACGGGAATCATCGCCCTCAACCATGTACGTGGGTACCAGCCATCCCTGGAAGTTGTCCCCGTAGTTGTTGCCGAGATCGATGACTTCGCCTTCATCGAGTGCCTCGTTGTACGGTTCGAGCTGGTTCTCTACCCAGATCTCCATATTGACGTCGATGTCACCTCGTCGCAGGCCCTGGAGCATGGTTATAGTGTCGCCTGGTATGTATTCCGCCTCGTATCCATAGCCATGGAGAAGGATAAACGCAGCAATCCGATTGCAGACTTGCGCGCTGTCCCAAGAGAGGTCACCGAAAACGACAGGGTCCTTCTCTTCTGCCGCACACCCGGCGATGGGGGCGACCAGAAGAGCGAGGCCGGCGGTAAGCAGAAGAAGCTCCCGCCACGACCAAGATTTGGCTTTCATAAGTATCTATACCTCCTTACTTTGTGCTCATCGGCGATAGTCTTGTATCAGATGAGCATGTTCGGGCAACAGAACGGTTGACTAAACTGTGGCGCTCGGCCAAAGACGTGTTAGAGAGATGAGACTGTCGGACTGTTGCAGGAATCACCGGCCGCCTACAGCCGTCTGACTACATCAGGTGAATGCCTCATGCACGTGTCAGATTCCTCCTTCAAGTCCTCCGCTCCAGGCATGAGCGGAATGCGCACCAGGGGTGACCTGCGCTTTCAGTCTATGTAATCCAACAGGCTCTGTCAACGACTAATGCCCGTCGACGATCATAAGTCTGAACGTGAGCCACACATCTGCTACCATCTATCGGAAATACTTTCGGCCACAGGGAGACGCGTTCCGGAGGATGAATCTCGCTGCATACCTGAAGGCAAACAAGGCCCCACATGAGTTCATCGAGAAATCGGCGACTCATCATGCCGACGAGGCATCACGCGCCAGCGGCATACCCATTACGCAGATAGCCAAGACCATCGTATTTGTGGACCCGAGCGAGAAAGCTGTAATCGGCATCGTGCGGGGCGATATGATGGTCAGCAGACACAAGCTGGAGCACTGTTCCGGGCTGCACAAGCTCCGAATCGCGCCGGATGCGCTCGCGGAGAAGATTACCGGCTATCCGACCGGCGGAATACCTCCCGTAGGGCACCGGAGACAGGTTCCAGTGCTGCTCGATGCACAACTTGCTGACATCAATGAGATCTGGTGCGGCGGCGGGACCCGTACCCGTCTCGTCAAACTGAAGACTGCCGACATAGTCAGACTGGCCAGCGCCACAACCTGTGACATCGCCGTGCCGGCATGACCGTTCCTGGTTCAAGTTCCTCACAGGTCGGCAAAGACCTGGGGCGCCTGTTCCTTCACGATATGGCGTAGTCGCGTGGCGACTTCACGTATCTCGGGAAGTGCCCTCGGGCTTGTGCGCAGTTTGATGATATGCCTCAGTTCCCGTAGATTCCATGTACAGATAATCTCCGTGTGGCA
>CAZKHH010000061.1:0-11565 GCA_964552485.1 uncultured Dehalococcoidales bacterium
GATTGTAGCCGACTGGTTCCCCCGCAGGCGCGCGCTCGTATTCAGTCTGCTCATTGCAGGCTTTGGACTGAGCCTGGTCACCGCACCGGCTTTCCAGGCACTCATCTCACGGTACGGTTGGCAGAACGCGTATGTCATCATCGGCGTCACAGCAGCGGCTATCATCGTGCCTCTGGTCCTGCTGTTCATACGACGCAACCGACCAGCAGTGCCGCGGGACGCCATCCCGGGCTATAGCGAGAACAGCACGACGGCTCCGGAATACACCGGCCGCGACTGGACACTACGCTCGGCGCTGCCCACACGCACCTTCCACATGTTCCTGGTCATTTCGTTCTGCAACATGGGATTCGCACAGCAGTTTGCGATCGCCCACAGCGTATACATACTCCAGGACATGGGCTACGATCCCATGACGGCCGCCAATGTCTTCAGCACGTTCGGGATTGCCTTCGCCGTGGGCACGCTGGCCAGTGCGCTTTCCGATAGATACGGCAGGACACCCGTCTTTCTGAGCGGCTGTTTGCTTATGACGACCGGAATCCTGCTTCTCGTGCTGGCCGGTCACCTTGGATCAGTGGCGGTCGCGCTGGTTTTCTGCATCTCCGCCGGATTCGGCCTGGGAATCACTCCGCCGACCGCATTTGCGGCGGCAGCCGACCGCTTCCACGGGCGGAATTACGGTGCGATACAAGGCACGCTAATCCTGTCTTGTTCGCTTGGAGGCGCACTCGGCCCGTGGATCGGCGGTGCGCTGCACGATATCAGCGGCAGCTACTATATGGCGCTCTTGACCGTCATCGTGGTCCTGCTGCTCTCAGCACTTCTCATGTGGAGAGTGCAGAATGAAAGAGGCGAGGCACGTGCATAAACCACGCATTTCATACGGATGGGTAGTCGTGGCAACGGGGTTCACGATTATCCTTATCGGCTACGCCGTGCGCAACACGTTTACAGTGTTCTACCCGGTAATCGTCGAGGACTTCGGATGGACACGCGGCATCACCGCCATCATGTACTCCCTGACGATGCTCTCGTACGGATTGGTCGCACCACTTGCGGGCAGCCTCGTCGACCGATTCAGTCCAAAGCTGATCTTCTCAGCGGGTGGACTTGTCATCGGCGGAGGAATCGCCCTCTGCAGCACAGCTACATCTGTGTGGCACTTCTATCTCTTCTACGGAGTGATGGTCGCCGCCGGACTGAGCCTCATCGGCTTCACGCCTCTGAGCTCGCTCATCACACACTGGTTCTCGGGCAGGAAGGCGATGGTATTCGGACTTCTGGGCGCCGGTTTCGGAGTGAGCCTCGTGAGCGCACCGCTGTTTCAGTGGCTCATTTCCGAATACGGCTGGCGCATGGCTTATGTGATAACGGGCGTGTCAGCCGCCGTCCTGGTGGCTCCGCTGGCTCTTGTTTTTCTGAAGCACAGCCCTGAGCAGTCACAGATGGTCGCCAATCACAAGGCGAAGCGGACCCTCTCCGAGGCAACAGAAGACATCAGAGAGTCGCTGCACGTCGCCGAATGGAGCGTACGCTCCGCACTGAAGACGCGCAGTTACTGGCTGCTCCTGCTCATGTCATTCTGCAATATGGGATTTGCGCAAGGCGTGACAGTTGCGCACCAGGTCTATTTCTTGCGGGACATCGGCTATGCTCCGATGACCGCCGCATCCGTATTCAGCGCGTTCGGCATCGCGTTCGTGGCCGGCAATCTTTCGAGCGGCCTCTCAGACAGGCTCGGTCGGACCCAGGTCTTCACTCCCGGCTGCCTGCTTGCGGCCGCGGCATTCACACTGCTCTATTTCGCGGACGAAACCACACCCGTAGCGGTGGCGCTCATCTTCGCAATCGCGACCGGCTACGGCCTCGGAATCACACCGCCAACATGCTTCGCCGGCATCGCCGACTGTTTCCACGGACGAAATTACGGCTCCATCCAGGGCACAGCGATCCTGGCTGTGGCCTTTGGCGCAGCCATCGGTCCATGGCTGGGAGGCTTCCTGCACGACATCACCGGCTCATACATGATTACCTTCGTCCTTGTGCAGACAGCACTGGTTGTAGCCGCAGTTCTCATGCCCGTAGTCAGGCCGCCACAGAGGGAACACGCAGGTTGAAGAACACAGGATTTACACCATGAAAAGACCCGGCATCTCATACGGGTGGCTGGTAGTCGCGGCAGGGTTCATGCTTACGCTCACCGGTTACGCGGTCCGCAACACGTTCACAGTCTTCTATCCTGTGATAGTCGAAGACTTCTTCTGGTCGCGGGGTGTCACGGCAATCATGTACTCGATCACAATGGTGTCGTACGGGATCGTGGCCCCGGTGGCGGGAGGGCTTGTCGACCGGTTCAATCCAAAGCTGGTCTTCTCCGCCGGCGGACTTGTCATCGCTGGAGGCATAGCTCTGTGCAGCCTCGCGACCGCAACGTGGCATTTCTACCTCTTCTATGGCGTAATGGTGGCAACCGGATTGAGCCTTGTGGGCTTCACTCCACTTACATCCATCATCACTCACTGGTTCCTGGAGCGACGCGCGTTTGTTTTCGGGCTGCTGGGAGCGGGCTACGGCGTGAGCCTTATCTCCGCGCCCCTGTTCCAGTACCTCATCATCGAGTACGGCTGGAGGACTGCCTACCTGATAACCGGAACAGCAGCCGCGCTCATAATCGTCCCGCTTGCAGTCTTTGTAATCAAGCGAAAGCCGGGCACCGGCCACCACGCGCACTCACCAGCGGATGAGCGCGACGCAACAGCGAACAGCGTCGTCGACGCCGTGAAGTCGGCCGACTGGACCATAAGGAGTGCGCTCTCCACGAGAACATACAAGCTACAGCTTACCATGTCGTTCCTGAACATCGGCTTCGCCCAGGGAGTCAGTGTCGCGCATCTCGTCTATTTCTTCCGCGATGCAGGGTTCACACCGATGACGGCTGCCTCCATCTTCAGCCTCTACGGTGTCGGTTTCATGACCGGAAACCTGACGAGTGGACTCTCGGACCGGTTCGGCCGGGCCAGGATATTCGTTCCAACCAGCCTCGTGGCCGCGGTCGGCATCGGCATGATGTACTTCGTGAACGATGCTGTTTCACCAATTGTGCCATCCGTCGGCACCCTGCTCCTCGGCTACGGACTTGGTATTTGCGCTCCGACCTGTTACGCGAGCATCGCGGACTGCTTCCACGGCCGCAACTACGGGTCAATTCAAGGGACCGCCATCCTGGCAATGTCCATTGGCGCAGCGGTCGGGCCATGGTTGGGCGGCTCGCTGCACGACTTCACAGGCACATACACAACAACGTTCCTGCTCTCACAAATCGCCCTCGTACTGGCAGCATTGCTGATGGCAATCGCCAACCCCCGCGCAGGCGTGCCCCCACGCTAAGCGCGCCTTTTATTGACACTTCAAAGGCACGCGGATAAGCTTCGCCTTGCACTCACTAAGGAGGGTTTCACGCACCATGGAATACAGGAATGTTGGCCGAACGGGTCTCAAGGTATCCAAATTCTGCCTGGGGACGATGACGTTTGGCGACCAGGCTAGCGAGAGCGACGCAATATCCATGACGCATGCGGCCATGGACGCGGGCCTCAACTTCATCGACACGGCGGATGTGTACGTGAAGGGCCGCTCCGAGGAAATCGTGGGCAAGGCCCTCAAGGGCAGAAGGGATGACGTGGTGCTCGCTACCAAGTTCGGCAACCCGACAGGGTCGCTGCCCAACGATAAGGGTGGATCCCGCAAGCACATTATGCAGGCAATCGAGGCGAGTCTGCGGCGGCTCGGCACTGATTATGTCGACTTATACTACCTGCACCTGCCGGACTACACCACGCCTATAGAGGAAACACTGAGGGCGCTCGATGACCTCGTGCACCAGGGAAAAGTGAGATACCCAGCGGTCTCGAACTTCAGGGCTTTCCAGATAAGTAAAGCTCTGTGGACAAGCGAGGTGAACAGTCTCGCGCGTTTTGAGTGTGTGCAGCCACCTTACAATCTGCTCACCCGCGACATCGAATATGAATTGCTTCCGCTGTGTGGCGACGAGGGCCTCGGAGTGTGCGTTTACAACCCACTCGCCGGCGGCCTTCTTACCGGCAAGCACGACCCGTCGAAACCACCCACGGCAGGCACCCGCTTCTCCAACGAAACCATGGGCAAGATGTACTACGACCGGTACTGGAACGAAACGAATTTCCGCGCGGTAGAACGATTCCGTGCAATCGCCGCGAACGCGGGCCACGATATGGTACAGATGGCACTCGCGTGGGTACTCGGAAGCGAGCACATCACATCGGTCATCATAGGCGCCACATCCATGAGACATGTCGAGCACAATCTTGCAGCCGGTGACATCATGCTGAACGAAGAAGAGCGCGCGACCTGCGACGAGATATGGTATGAACTCAGGCCGCTCCGGTTCTTCTACGGCCGGTAGCGCTATGCAACAGGTATGTCCGGAAGGAGCGAAATGAAGTACTCGATCTGCAGTGACACTTTTCCCGGTTGGAGCGTTGAAGACATCTTCGACTTCGCGAAGGAGACCGGCTACCAGGCTGTTGAACTGGCATCATACTCATTCTGCAACAGCATCACCGAGGTAGACGCAGCAGAACGGCAGAAGATGAGAGCGTGGGCGGATGAAGCAAGCATCGATATCGCCGGGATCCATGCACTGTTCACGCCCATACCGAACATGCGGCCGCTCTTCATCTGTCCGGAAGGACTGCAACTCAACAGCGCCGACCCGGAGATACGGGATTGGACCAAGGGGTACCTGAAGGAGCTCATCCGCTTCTGCGGCGAGGTCGGCGGCACAAACGTCGTTCTGGGCTCCGCGAAATCGCGGAGCATACCGGAGGAGATACCGTATGATGAAGGATGGAAGATGGCCCGCGACACCCTGCGTGAATGCGCAGAGTATTGCGCCAACTACGGTGTAGTGCTGAGCCTCGAGCCAATCCACTCGTCACTAACAAACTTCATTAACACCCCCGACGAGGCGATGAAGATGGTCAGGGAGGTCGACCATCCGAACCTCATGTGGATGCTCGACTGCTTTGCCGCGTACAACCAGGGCGTGGACGTGCCCAGAGCGATTCGCCAGCACGGCAAGTACCTGGCCCATGTTCATGTGAACGATGAAAACAAGAGCTGGCCGGGGACGGGTCGGATAGACTTTCCATCGATCGCGCAGGCGCTCAAGGACGTTGGCTATAGCGGCTATCTTTCCGTGGAGGTTATGGACCTTAATCCCGACCCCGAGACCATCGCCCGGGAGGCAATCAAGGCGCTGCGCACCTACTTCGGATAAGCCTTTCCCTGCTGCCTGCGGCGGACGGATACACGATATGAACGACCGGCCGACACTGTTTGGACCCGCCGACGAAGGGGCTCAGAAGCCGCCAGCGCAGAATCCACGCGTACCTCTCGCCGCACGGTTGCGCCCGAACTCGTTCGACGAATTTGTCGGTCAGGAGCATGTTGTCGGCGAGGGGCGCCTCCTGCGCCGCAGCATCGACGCCGATCAGATGCCCTCCATCGTCCTGTGGGGACCACCCGGCACAGGAAAGACTACACTTGCCCGCCTCATTGCCCGGACCACAAAGTCGCACTTCGCACCGTTAAGTGCTGTTACCGCCGGCGTTGCGGACCTGCGCCGGGTCGTCGACGAGGCAAAGAAGCGCCTTTCCTTCTCGGCACAGAGAACCATACTGTTCATCGACGAGATACACCGATTCAACAAAGCTCAGCAGGACGCAATCCTGCCCTTTGTGGAGGACGGCACCGTAGTCTTTATCGGCGCCACCACGGAGAACCCGTCGTTCGAAGTAATCTCTCCGCTGCTCTCCCGTGCGCGCACGTTCCGGATCGAGCCGCTCGATGAAAAGGCACTCACCACTATAATCGACCGCGCTCTCAGCGACGCAGCCCGCGGCCTGGGCAGCCTTAACGTGGAGCTTCCTGTCGAAGCACTCCGCACACTCGTAGCTGTTTCCGACGGGGATGCCCGGACGGCGTTGAACGCTCTCGAACTCGCCACACTCGGCGTGCAACCGGATGACACCGGTGCCAGGCACATCACTGTCGAGGCCATCAACGAGGCCGTGCAACAGCGCACCCTCCTCTACGACAGGGCAGGCGACCAGCATTACGACCTCATATCAGCTCTGCATAAATCGTTGCGCGGCTCCGACCCAGATGCAGGCCTTTATTGGCTTGGGCGGATGCTTGAGGCCGGTGAAGATCCGCTATACATCGTGCGCAGGCTCGTCCGATTCGCTTCCGAAGACGTTGGAATGGCGGACCCCCAGGCGCTGGTAGTCGCAGTTGCAGCACAGCAGGCAGTACATTTTGTGGGACTGCCGGAAGGCAACCTCGCCCTGGCACAGACCGTTGTCTATCTTGCAACTGCACCGAAAAGCAACTCGCTCTACTCTGGCTACTCCCGCGTGCAGGAAGACATACGGAAGGGTCCAAATCAACCGGTACCCGTACACCTGAGAAACCCTGTCACCGGCCTTATGCGTGAGATGGATTATGGCAAGGAATACCGCTATGCGCATGACTACGAGGGAGCCTTCGTAGAGCAGGAATATTTACCAGAGCACGTGAAGGGACACAGGTACTATGAACCGGGGACGGAAGGGCTCGAACCCACCATCGCGGAGCGACTGAGGAAGTGGTGGGGCCAGCGCAAATCACAACCAAAGCAGTAAGGGCTTACTGAAGAAGGGACCGAGGGGCCAGGCCGTCCCGCAGCCCGACCCCTCTGCTTTCCATCATCCGTGTAGAGGAATATCCCTACCGGCCAAGCCAGCCGCCATCGACGGCGAGTATATGGCCGTGCACGTAGCTGCCGGCCTCAGAACACAGGTAAACAACCGCACCCTTGAGATCCTCCGGCTGACCCCAGTCGCCTGCGGGAATCCGTGTCGTGATGGCAGGTCCCCGCACCGGGTCCCTGTAGAGCGCACCGGAGAGATCCGTAACCAGATAGCCGGGAGCGATGGCGTTTACGTTCACTCCCTTGGACGCCCACTCGTTCGCAAGCGCTTTCGTCAGGGAGCCTATACCACCCTTGGCGGCAGCGTAACCAGGAATAGTTATACCGCCCTGGAACGTGAGCAGAGACGCGGTGAAGACTATCTTTCCGTGGCCACGCGCGATCATGTCCTTTCCGAACTCGCGTGCGACTATGAAATGATGGTTCAGGTCGATCTCAATCACCTTGTACCACTGTTCATCCGTATGCTCGGCCGCGGGTTTCCGCTCGATCGTGCCGGCGTTGCTCACCAGGATGTCGATTACAGGGAAATCGCCCTTCACTTTGTCAATGAAACTATAGGTGGCATCCCGGTTGCCGAAGTCGCACTTGTAGCACCTGCAGTGCCGTCCGAGCGCTTTAACGTCCTTCTCCAGATCGCTGCCGGACTCCTCAATGGTTGCGCTGACGCCGATGATGTCAGCTCCGGCCTCTGCGAGACCAAGTGCCATCGCTTTGCCCAACCCACGCTTCGCACCGGTTACAAGCGCCACCTTTCCTTCCAGGCTGAACTTGTCAAGAATCCCCATCAGGCAGACCTCCTTTTCCTGTGTATCAACGACGCGCTCAAGCTGGAGCCGAAAGCGTCGCGTTTCGATTATACACCACACCCGCGCTACAAGAGGCGTTTATCTACACCGCCGAATGGAGTAGAATACGCATCCGTACCACGGGGTGCGTGCTTCCATCCACAAGCATGAGCGGAGCGCATGTCTCAGCCGGGATGGAAACCAGGATATCCCGAACTGGAGAACCAACAGGCTTGCCATTCATACGTCACATCAGTTCGCACGGATCGGCACTTCGCCGGGGGTTGCGGCGAACTGTAACGACATACAAGACACATGAGCCAATCGAGTCGTAATCCGTCATGGTCCCAACCTCTGCCCGGCGCCTACCGGATGAGATGGCGTATCTGGTTCACTGCGGTCCTGTCGCATTCACTGGGTCTTTTTCACAGGGCCGCCATGGGACCGATGGCCGACCGCATCATGGCGGACTTCGACATCACTGCGGTCGCCTTCGGGAGCCTCGGCGCTGTGTACTTTTACATTTACGCCGGCATGCAGCTTCCCTCGGGCACGCTCGCCGATACCCTTGGTCCACGGAAGTCCATCATCATGGGCCTGCTGTTCACCACGGTAGGCGCGGTCGTCATGGGGTTGGCACCCACCTTCGAGATTCTCTATCTCGGCCGGGTACTTGTGAGCTTTGGGGCATCCTTCGAATGGCTCAGCGTGCTCAAGATAATCATGAACTGGTATCGCGCCAGGGAAGTAGCAACCGTGACCGGCATTTCCGGCTCGATCAACAACATGGGCCAACTGGTTGCTGCCACACCGCTGGCTCTGCTCATCGCTGCGGTCGGATGGAGATTGTCACTGGTCTCTGTCGCCGGCGTCAGCCTCGGTCTGGCTGTGGTGACGTGGTTCGTGGTGAAGGACAGCCCGAAGGTGGCAGGGCTGAAGCCAATGGCCGAGATCGAGGGCGAGGCCCATGAGCCTCCGCGAAGCGGCAACGGCGCACTGGGAGTCTGGCAGCGCATCACACGCGTCCTTTCCGACAAGCGACTCTGGCCCCTGTTCCTGGTCACGCTTGGCACCTATGGTGCATACGCCACTTTCTTCCTGAACTGGCTTGTTGTGTACATGATGCAGACATACGGCATTGAGAGGGAACTCGCCGCAACGTTTGCGCTTGTCTCAGCAGTAGGTGCGATTGCCGGAACTCCCGCGCTGGGACTCATTTCGGACCGCACAGGCAACCGCAGGACCCCCATTCTCCTGGCCACCAGTGTATCGCTGGCTTGCTACCTCGCGATTACATTCTGGAACGGCGGGCGGCCCCCGATTGAAACGCTCTGGTTCTTCTCTTTCGCCATAGGATTCAACGTGGGGGCCATGCCGGTGGCGTTCGGCACCGTACGCGACCTGGCAAAGCCGGAAGTGAGGGGGATATCGTCCGGCCTCGTGAATATGGGGGGGTTCGTCGGTGCGGCGGCCATCCAGCCGCTGTTCGGATGGGTCCTCGACCAGCAATGGGCGGGGGACATGATGGGGGGAATCCGTCACTACCCCGTGGACGCGTTCCAGAGCGCCCTTCTGCTCTGTTGCGGTCTCTCCGTGCTCGGGTTCGTGGGCGCACTGACGATGAAAGACCCGCGCAAAGTACGCACACACTAGTCCGACCGGGCTTCCTCGTCTTCCGTCCTCGCACGCAAAGGTACAGGTGCGATTCGCCTTGACACCGTACAGTAGCCGCACTACACTGGCAGCGACTTGCACGTGGGTCAGTCAGACTTTCCACATCCCGCCGGCATGCGAAGAGACATGCTCGAGTCTGTGTACGCGACTGGTGGCATGCCGGTGCATTCTGATGCGCAATGAGCATGCCCTGGTGAAACACCGGGTATATCAAGGAGGTCGGTACATGTCAGAGGAAAAGAGGCACGAGCACGGATTCGTCGGTGAAACCATAATCGGCGATGAAGTGGTTGCATCGATTGCAGGGATGGCTGCCCAGGAAGTAGAAGGCGTTGGCAGCCTCGGGCGCAGCACAGTGAGGCGAGCTCTCTCAGGAGCGTTCTCGGACGCAGCAGAACGAGCCCGTAGCGGAGTTGCTGTTGAAGTCGGCAAGCGCGAGTGCATAGTCGACCTGCAGCTCAACGTTCACTACGGCTATAGCATACCGAACATCATCAACGAGGTGCGCAAGAAGGTCGCCGCCCGGCTCCTCGAATTCACCGGTCTGATTGCCAAGGAGATCAACATCCGGGTGGTCGGCATCGATGTACCTCAGCGCCGGCCGCAGCCGAGGGTAGCCTAGCTACGGGCCGTTCAGGCCGCATCGCCATGCACATGGCAGGCGAGGGAGGCATGTGATGATGATTTCGGCGTTCAACAGGCTCATCGTGATTCTGTTTGCCCTGGCCATACTGGCCGGGGCGATTATCACTATCGGAGTAGCCGTGAATGCATGGTCCGCCGATATCCTTCTCGGCTGGTTCAAACCACAACTCGAGCTTGCGGCGGACTCGCCATCCTCGACCAGGGTCGCTATCGTAGCGCTAAGTGCCGTCGTCGGGACGGCAATGATTGGCCTTCTCGTTGCGGAGGCCGTACCGCCAGGAACGAGCATCATACATACTCTGAGCGTCACTGACGAGGGCACCTCATCAATCGAAAACGATAGCCTCTGCCTTCTGGCCGAACGGACTGCCGAAACAGTGCACGGCGTAAATGACGTGCATTGCTACATCCGCGAACGCAATAACGGCCTCGTCATCAGGGGACGGGCCGTAGTCGTCCTTGGCGCCAACCTCCTTGAAATCACCCCTGAAATGAAGACCAAGATACGCGAGGGCATCGAGCAGCTTACGGGCCTGAAGGTCGAAACTGTCAATATCAAGTTCAAGTACCAGGCCGACAAACGTGGCAGGGTGTCCGTACGGTGATGGGGGCGGCAAGATGACGAATCCGAAAACAATCGGTATCGTGGCGGGACTTGTGGCAGGGATAATCATTGCATGGCTTGGTTTCGCCAAGTTCCTTGTGGTCGCTCTCTGTGTCCTTATCGGCTGGTTCGTGGCAAAGGTATATCTCGGAGAGATTGACCTCCTCGATGCATACGAGCGGTTCCAATCGGGACGCGGCAGAAGGAATCGCGATTAACCACTCTCCGTGTTGAATCTACCGAATCCGGTCCGGCTGGCAGCATCAAAGGAGAACATTTGCAGCGCAGTGGTGACGCGCCCGCACTACTCTCCACAGTCTTTGTCATTGGTGGCGCGATATGGGCCGGTACGGTCGCTCCCGCGCTGACACACACCATCCTCGGCTTGTTCTCAATCTCGCTTCTTATCGGCATCTTCATGTTCGCATGGCATACACGCGCGTTCATAACATCCGACTACTTCCTGATGCTGGGAACAGGTTCCCTGGCCGTGGCCCTACTCCACAGCCTGCACCTGTTAAGCTATGCATCGCTTGGTCTCGTGGGGTATGGCCTTGAGACAGCGACTCTCTCGCTCAAAGCCGCTGGCCTGTTCCTGGGGATGTCGCTCTTGTTCGCACCAACATTTCTCGAGAAGCGGCTCCGGCCAATGCCCACACTCATCGCATACCTCTCCCTCTGCAGCGCAGCGATTACAACAATCCTCCTCATACCGGATTCTTTGATGCACACGGCCGCCGGGCAGCCCACAGCTTTGAACACAGCGACAGACGTGACTGTAGCAGGCATTCTCTTCATCGCCCTTCTCAGGCTGCGCAGACACGGAGAGAAACTCGACGCCAAGGTGCTCGGCACGGTCGTAGCCGGAGTACACGCGGCCATCGTGGCCCAGGTCGCGTTCACTCTGGAATTCCTGGCCCCGGAGTTCTCGGGTCTGGTCGGACACGTGACGCTGGCCTTCGCCTTCTACCTTTTCTTCAGGGCGGTGGTCGAAACGGGCCTGACACAGCCATACTCGGTGCTTTTCCACGACCTCAAAAAGACCGAGGCAAGCGTGCGTG
>CAZKHH010000062.1:0-11470 GCA_964552485.1 uncultured Dehalococcoidales bacterium
TCGGCTACCCGTCTCGACGACCCGGCAGCCGTGCAGCCGTTTGTCAATGTCGTCATGCACCGCACGCTGCAACGCGTGCTGACTCACGTGGGAGGATTTCCCGGTATCCGGAGCGTTGAGCTTGAACTGCGGTGCATGGAAAAACGGCTCACGCTGACGGTCTCAGCCCGCGGGCTCTCGTCTGCGCGCGACGAAAACGAAGTGCAAAGAGAATACGGCCTTCCCGAAATGGCCGAGGAGATACAGGCGTGGGGAGGCAAACTACGAACATGGCAGACCCCGGATGGAGCAACCATATTCCAGGTATGGCTGCCACACAACCCTGACATCTAGCGGGTGTTCAACAGCTGAACCATCCCACTGGCTGGCTCGCTATTATCGCTACGGGTAACTCAGATGCCCGCAGGTACATCACACACCCCCTATCTTTCGATAGTTCCCGTCCGCACCAGCCGTTCTCTTACACGTGACGGCCGCACTCCGTATGTAAGCATCGCCAGTATCCGCCCAAGCAAAGGCAAAGGGTCTTTGCGCGACAGAAGATAGTCCCGGCTCTTGCGGTCAAAGAAGCCGCCAAACCAGGCACGCATGATAGAGCGCTTACGCGGATGAAACACCATGCACAACAAATCCTCAGTGAGGAAATATCGTACCTTCACGTCGGTTCGATACCCATCGACCCGGGGGCAATCCCCTTCCATGGCAAGTCGGTACAGCATGTAAGGAAAATCGACTCCGGCAGCCATTCCGGTGAACAGTGAGCCCCAGAACCTTGCATTGATTTCCGTGAACACAGGCGTACCATCCCTGGGGTCCGCGCGAAACTCGACTTCCGCAGGGCCATACCAGTGGAGGTGCTTCAACAAACGAACGGCCCGCTCCCTCAACTCAGGCCAGTCAACCGCCTGCCCGAGGGCAGTCGGTCCGGCCAGCGGCGGGTACATACGGAGGCGCTTGCAGACCACCGCGGCGCGCTCTTCAGAGCGCTCGTTCATCAGAACATCGACGTCATACGTGTATCCGCCCCAGGGAATGTACTCCTGGACGATAACCGGGCCGTGCGCGGACCGAACGGCCTGGCAGGTCGACCACACCGCGTCCGCACGTTCAACGCGGTACAGTCCTTCGCTCCCTTTTGAAAGCCGGGGCCGCACAATGACAGGAACGCCAACCTGCTGCATCGCGTACCGTACATCATCCGGGCCATCCACCCGGAACGTGTGCGGAACGCGGAGGCCCACGGCACGCGCCTGTTCGGCAGATACGGCCTTGTCAGCAGCGTCGCGCAGCGCCTCATAGTGCAGAAAAGGAAAGCGGGTCAGCCGACAAATGGCATCCCGCTCCCTCGCCAACAATGGCAGTGTGTCGCCGGACACCGGGATGATGACATCGTACGACTTCGTGCGCAGCTTTTCCATTATCCGTTCGGTATATGCATCCGGCGAGCGGGCGGGATCGGGTGTGACGAAATGCCGCTGACAGTAGCGCGAGAAGAATCCGAGCGCAACCCTGTCACTATCGCACGCAGTAACGCGGATACCGTGTGCACCAAGTGAACGGATAACCGCGAGGCCGCCTCTCGACTGCACCTGTGTAACGAGAACTTCGGGTCTGTCCATATCGGATCGCGCTAGACGCTGTCATATTACACGGTAGTCATGAAAGCACAAGCCGGGCGCCAATCGCCCATCGGGATGTCCGCTGGAATCGTGCTAGCATAACGGACGAGCTCAATAGGAGGAGGCGAACGATGGCCGAACAGCCGGAGCAGAAGGCAGCGCAGGCAAAAATCTCTGTAGAGTTCCCTTCGCACTTGAAGGGTGGAGCATACGCGAACAATATGACAGTGACTAACACAAAAGAGGAATTCATCCTCGATTTCCTGATGGTGGGCCCGCGGGCCGGAGCCGTCACGGCTCGTGTAATCATGAGTCCCGGGCACACGAAGCGCATGATTGCCGCTCTCCAGGATGCCATGCGCAAGTACGAGCAGAGATACGGGTCGATGTCGCCGGCAGAGGAACCCAAAGGCCACATAGGCTTCGCGCGGGAATAAGGCCGGCGGAACAGAGAGACTGAAGTATCACGGATGAGTGAGTCGACATGTTTGAATCAGGGCCATGACATCCCGGAGCCGGCGGTAACCGCCCGCGTGATGTGTGACGCGATAGAAGCCGTCACGCGCTTCGCGTCGCGGGGTTGTTCCGGGATGAGCTGCGACCGGGTGAGAGTCGCGTGGCTCAGCAATCAACTGCGAGTCATTGCAACACACGCATCACTGCTTCCGCCCCGCGTGAAACACGAGAACCCCGCGTTACCGTGGGAGGAGCTCGAAGCCATGCGGGACAATTCGAGCGGCACACCCGGTGGTTTGACCGCCGACCAAATGGAGCGATTTGTCGAGCGCGAACTGCCTGCTCTCGCCCGGAACCTGAGAGGCCTTCTATCGCACAACGGCAAAGCATAGATGACTATCCAGCGTGCCATACGTTAATGAGGGCTCCCCGCGGGGAGCCCTCATACTGTCTCACGTTCCGCTCCGGGACACTTACATCGCGGCCCGGACGTTGTCGGCAACTTCGTCGGAGACCCACTCAATCCAGACATCTTCGTACCTGGTAAGGAACCAGTCCGTGATTTCCGACGACCTGTTTCCGCTCTCCTGCAGGTACAGGAGCATGTCGTTGAGCACCTCTACCGGGACATCTACCCGCTCGAGGAACTCCCAGACATCAGGCGCACGTTCCTTCAAGCTCGTGGCCCCAACTATGATCGGGCTCTCATCCGGGTACGCACAGGCGTAGTAATTCTCCGCATTCCATAAATCCTCGTCGAACTCGGGCTCTTGAAGCTGCGTCATGTCCACCTTCGCGAGCACCCATGTGGGTGACCAGTAGTAGCCAAACCATGGCTCGCCTTTCTCAACAGCCGCTATCATGGATGTGGCCAGGGCCGTATCGGAACCGGGCGTCACGATGTTGTAGTACTCATCGAGCCCGTATCCGGTCATCTTCAGTTCGTTAGTCTCCTGGCATTGCCAGCCGGGGATGCAGCTATAGAATTGCCCTTTTTCGGGATCGGTAGGATCCTCGAACAATTCCCAGTGATCCTTCATGTCGAAGACGCTCTCGAGGTTCGGCGTCATCGGCTCGATGCCTCGCTCGGCATCGCCTTCGATCATGAACGTGGGCACGTACCATCCCTGCACTTGCGGACCGTAGCATTCACCGATGACTTCACCTTTACCCGTTTCAAGCAGAGCGTCGAGCGGTTCCTGCAACGACATGGGTGCGACCTCGGGATGGACATCGATTTCGCCGAGCTCGATGCCCTTGAGGCCCACGACGTTCGTGGTCGATTCCATCGTCACGTCGTATCCATAGCCGTGCTCGACTATGAATGCCTCCGCGTAGACCAGGAATGTCGCAGTGTCCCATCCGGGATCAGTGAATATGATGGTCTCGTCGCCGCCGTCCCCACCGGGGGCACAGCCTGCGACCGAGCCTGCCACGACTGACAGGGCGAGGACCATCGCGGCAAACAGATAGTGTGGCTTCTTCATCAGGTTTCCTCCTGTATTCAGCGCAAGAAGGATGGATCCGGCGCGGGCCGCACATGCGGTCGGCGCGGCACATCTTGGTTAAGGGCGGCCCCGCACAATACCTAGCAGAGTAATCAGTGCGGGCTCTATTCAGAGGAATCGTGAGAGGTGAAACGAATTCTAGTGAAGAGGGTGCGGTCGTCGAGACTGCCCTTGCACCAGATTCAGACTATCTAAGTCATGACCTCGGACACACCCGAAACTCGGTTGGCGCCTCCTGTGTCCTCCTTGTCGCTTCGTTGGGGTAACGAACGCCTGCTTTGATGTTAGCTCAGTAAGCTCGATGTGACAAGGCCGCGGGGCGATTTGAATGCCCCGCGGCTGCCCCATCACTTACACACGTTGCATCGTCAGACTGTTGCCTTGATTCGTTCGGCGACATCGGACGGCACCCATGTCGTCCAAATGTCTTCGTAACGGGTCAGGAACCACGGTATTACCTCGTTCGCATCCTTGCCGCTCTCGTGAAGGTACAGAAGCAGCTCATTCATCACCTCCACCGGGATATGGAACTCGAAGAGGAAGTCACGCACCTCGGGTGCACGCTCCCTAAGGCTGGTTGCACCGACGATATTGCCATCGTCAACCGAGTAGGCGCAGGGGAAACCATCTTCCTCGTTCCAGAGGTCTTCGTCGAATTCAGGCTCCGGTATCCGGTACATATCGGTGATACCGAGCACCCAACTGGGCGACCAGTAGTAGCCGAACCAGGGCTCACCCTTTTCGAAGGCCGACACCATCGATGCCGACAACGCCGCGTCGGAGCCAGGGCTGACCACATTGAAATGCTCGTCCAGTCCGTATGCCTCCATCTTGCGCTTGTTGATCTTCTCGCACTGCCAGCCCGGGATGCAGTTAAGAAACCGGCCTTTTGAAGGGTCTTCCGGATCTTCGAACAGCTCCCAGTAGTCTGCCAGGTCAAAGACATCTTCGAAGTCCGGCATCATGGGTTCAATACCACGCTCGGGATCGCCCTCAATCATGTACCGGGGCACGAGCCATCCCTGCCACACAGGCGTATATGACACGCCGAGGGCCTCGGCTTTACCGGTGTCCACGACCTCCTGGTACACGGCACCGATGCTCCGGATTTCGACGTCCATGTGCACATCGACGTCGCCGCTCTCGATGGACTTCAACGCGACCACATTCGCCGCAGTCACCACGTCCGTGTCGTAGCCGTATCCAACGTCCACCATGTAGGCAGCCAGATTCGACATGAAGGTGCTGGCGGCCCATGAGACATCCGCGAAAATGATAGTCTCATCTTTGTTGTCCGGTGCCTGCTGGAGTTCGGACGGCTCTTCAGTCGTCCCCTCCTCGTCGGCAGCCGGCGTCTCCGGCTCCGGCGCGGCGGGCGTGCAGCCCACCAGACTGGCAGCCAGCATTGCGACAGCCGCAGCTGTCAATGACATCACTCGTACGTAACGCATCATATGGAATGTCCTCCTTTGTTTGAGGAGAAGCGAAGACAATTGCGGGGGCATTACGAGCGAACAGATAGTGAGGCTCGTCAAGCGGGCTTTCACATGCGGGACCGTGACTGCTAATCACAGCTGTTCGCGAAGGGGATCGGGGAGATCCCTGATGTCTCTGCTGAAGAGGGTGCGGTCGCTCCGACTGCCCTGTGCATCAGCGTCTTGCGCTATCTCATGACCTCGGTATACTGCGGGGTACCGCCGTATCCTGCGTCCTCCTTGTGCATTCGTTGGGTAACGATGCTGTACGTATGATAACGCATACGGATGCATCGAGGCAAAGGCCGCGTGGAGCGGCCTCGCCCCGGCCCATCACGCGATAGGGTGAGAGCGCCAGGGGGCGGTGGACACCTCTACCGGCGATTCCACGTGTCCAGCCATCTGCCACCGCAGTCAGCTACAGCTTGCCCAGTTCCTCCAGGAAGCGTACGACCCTGAGGGATTCGGCCATACCCATCGTGCCTCCGATGGCGACCGCGACACCGGTCGTCTCCAGTATCTCGTCAACGCTGGCTCCCGCTTCGAGCGCCTTCTCGGTCTGTCCAAGGATGCAATTCCTGCAGCCCCTGCCGAGCGCTATGCCAAGTGCGATGAGACGCTTCTGTTTCGCGGACAGGGCGCCATCGGCATAGGCGATCTCGCCGACTTTTATCTCTGCCTGCAGAGTTTCCGGCAGAAGACTCACATACTTGTCGCGCAGCTCCGTGCGCTCCCGGTTCAAGTCAAGCTGACTTTCCATACTATTCCTCCATCATGTCCTGGATTTGCGGCCACGTTTAGCAATTTTGTAGAGAAGATATGTGATACCGGCAAGAGCCGCCCATAGAGGTGTAAAGACGACAAGCCAGATGACAACTCCGAGCAGCCATCGTGCGAATGCTCCCAGGCCGCTTGCCGCGTCCTCGAAGACATCGAGGGGGCTCCACACACCGCGAACCTCAATATAGTAGTCGCGATACGCGTCCTCGCGCGCTCCCCTGTCATCCGTAACCGACAACCGTACGCTATACCAACCCTCATCATCATAGATGTGCGTAGGACTGGCCTCATTGCTCGTCTCACCGTCCCCGAAGTTCCACTCGTAGCTGTACGGAGAGAATCCGCCGGAGACATCCGACTCAAACCGGACCGGTTGGCCCTCGTCGACAAGTCGGGTGTCGGCACTGAACGACACCGTGAGAACTGACTCGCGGAGCGAGACCTCTATCAACGATGTGGCGGTCGTCTGTTCCAGGTAACGTATGCGCCCCTCAAGCTGCTCTATCTGGCCGCGCACATCCGTAAGCTCTCTCTGAACTTCCAGCACTACCTCCACTGACTCCGCCTCTTCCATCAACTGCAGCAGTTGCTCTTCGGTCCGCTCCAGGTTGCGCACACGGGCAGTGAGGTCGATATACTCCTCGGTCACGTCCCGCGCCGAGGTGTTCTCGCGGGCGACTTCCACCGCGAGCGACCGGATCGCCTCGAGTGCGCTATCGAAACTGTCGGCATCGACGCGAATGACGACCGACCCAAACGTGCGTCCTCCATCTTCATATACCGATGAGGACACTACGTGACCGTCGAATGTGTCCGCAATCTGGCCTATCTCCTGAGCGGAAGCACTGACGTCGTCGACAACGACCTCCATCGAACCGTTCCGCACAACCAGACGGTCAGGCATATCGTTGCCGCTGTCCGTATCGGGCGCTGCCGGCCGCTCCTCTTCGGGCATTCCCGGGGCCGGCTCTGCAGATGACCCCTGATCACGGTCTTCGTCGCCGGGATAATAGCCGTCACCCGTCTGCGGAGGAGCCACCTCCATGGCGCTGCATCCAACCACCAGGAATACCGCCAGAATAAGGACTGCGAGTGCATTTCTTCGAAGTCTGTTCATATCACCACCCCCTCTGTCATGGAGCATGGGCGCACGTAGAAGTCAGCCCGGGTCAGTTCACGGCTACAGCAATCAGCATCTGGCTGGCTTCTTTGCTATATGGCTCAAACAGGTGGCTTCCGTAGAACGTGCATGAATTGAAACCCGCCCTCTTCAAGCTCGTCTCCATGTCATCATGCAGGAATACCCTCTTATACGTAATACTCCACACATTCATCACATTTTCCTCACCGCGGTGGGTAAGATCCAGGACATTGAAGCGTGTACCCTCCTTGAGATAATCGATAACAAAGAGTCGGGTGAAGTCGTCCCGATTGACTTCAGGGATGAAGCGGGGTTTCTCGCTCCAGGTCTTGTCGCTCATTCCGGAGCTCACGACCAGCACCCCACCGGGTCTCAGTGCATCCCTCATGCTGGTGAAGGCCCGCGTCAATTCGTCTTCGTCCGGCATCTCGAAGTGTGCCGAGGCCAGACACACAACCGCGTCGAACCTGGTCGCAAACGTGAAAGGGAGTTCCCGGTAGTCGACCTCTGCCAGCGGCACCTGGAGTCCGTGGCTCGCCAGGTTGCGCTCAGCCTGGGCCAGCATCGAAGGTGACACGTCCGAACCGAACACGTCGACTCCCAGCTTAGAGAACAGCTGCAGGTCACGTCCGGTGCCGCAGGCGCAATCCAGCACCTTCTTGACATTGTGACTCTCAAATACCTGCCGAAAGAACTCCACCTTCCTCGAGTCATGTTCGTCAAACGCGCCGAAGAAGAGGTCGTATCTCTCCGCAAAACCGGCGTATGGGTCGTGCATGATTGTCTCCAGTTCCTTCGAGAGACACTGTAACAGAACCCCGACGGGCGCGCATGTTTGAGCCTCTGACCGCAACCACACCAGCTTGACGCACCACGCCCCGACAGACCATGATGAAGCACCCCGCCACATACGAGACAAGGAAGAAGACGGAGAACCCAATGAGCGACACCATGATACAAGAACAGATCGAAGTCTGCGGGCGCACGGATGAACTGGCCGCGCTGATCGACAAGAGGAACTGGCACGGGGCGCTGGAGCTGCTGTCGCAACTTCACGCAGCCGACGAGGCAGGACTCCTGTGCGAACTGGACCGCGAGAGAGCACAGGAACTCATCGCCAAGCTGAGTATATCCGACCTGGCTGAGGTAATGGAGGCCCTTCCCGCCTCGGAAGCCTGCCGCTTCTGCGGCATGTTCGACGCCGATACCCTGGCCGACATACTGGATATGACAGCACCCGAGCGAGCCGCACAGGCGTTGCGGGAGCTTCCCGAGGGGCAAAGAGGCAAAGTCCTCTCCCTGATGGAAGAAAGCCGCGAAGTCTCACCCCTTCTTCAGTACCGCCGCGGCACCGCAGGCTCCCACATGTCGCCCTCGTTCGTCGCGCTGGCGCCTGACATGACGGTGGACGACGCCATTACAGCGCTTCGGGCGCAGAAGCCACACCGTGACACGGTCGACACACTCTACATAGTCGGCCGGAGAGGCAATCTCCGTGGTGTCGTGACACTGCGACAGCTTGTACTTGCTCCTTCACGAACACGATTACGCTCACTGATGGAGCGCAAAGTGCTTTCAGTGACGCCGGATACGGACGAAGGAGAGGCCGCGAGACTGATGCAGTACTACAACATATCGTCGCTGCCGGTTGTCAGCAGCGGCAGAAGCCTGCTCGGTGTCATCACTCTACGCGAGCTACTCCACGTCACGGAAGAAAGGGCAACGGCGGATATGTACCACATGGTGGGGTTGAGCGAGGATGAGCGGCTCAGCGCCGGACTCGGCACCGCGGTCCGCAGGCGTCTGCCGTGGCTCAGCATGAGCCTTGTAATGGCGCTCATGTCGGGCCTCGTAGTCGGTGCCTTTCAATCGACCATCGCAACGTTCGTAGCCCTCGCCGCCTTCCTGCCGCTGATATCGGCACAGGGAACCAATGCCGCTGTACAGACAGCCACAATCTTCGTGCGGAATCTTGCAACCGGACAGCTGCGCCCGGCCATGGTGCGACGGGCGATCCTGCATGAAATCGGTCTCGGACTTATCAACGCGGTTCCTCTGGCAGCCATGTCGGCACTCATCGCGTATATCTGGATGGGCGACCTGTGGCTCGCACAGGTGCTGGCGCTCTCGATGTTCCTTACGATGGGACTCGCCGGCCTGCTCGGCGCACTCGTTCCGGTAATCCTGGGACGGCTGCGCATGGACCCGGCACTGGGGGCCAGTGTGCTGCTCGCCACTGCGACCGACGTGATGGGATTTGTCTTCCTGCTCGGCACCGCAACCGTTCTGGCAGGCTTTATTGCGGCATAATGGCACAATATTTTTACCTTCGTTCGTGCAGCGATTTGACATCGGCGGTGAGAAAGTCTAACATGACACAGCCTTGAAGAAGGGGAAGGCAGGCAATCTGGAATGAACAGAGCGGTTGCAGGAATATCATCAGGCAGCGGCCGTCGCTTCCTGTTCGACCGGGAGGTTGATAGAGAATCCTAGTCGAAGGTTTGAGCCGGAAGCGCGGGCGGTCTTGACGACGGCCCGCGTTCTTTTTCTCCGGGTGAAAAGAGAGCAAATGACGACAAATAGTGGAGAGTGTTGCAGATTATTCAGGCGACTGGAGAGGTCGCCCGGGCGTGACAGTAGGGAGGCCTGTACGTATATACAAATGGAAGGATTCAGGGGCTGAACAGCCCCCTGACCTTTGACCGGAAGCGTAGTTTGTACGTTATACATCAGGACAGGATTCGAATATCACCGGACGCGGCTGACCTCCGCGTTCAAGAGTGTCATTCTTAAGGAGGTGATGAGATGGAGGAGGAACTGAAGACCGGGATCGACGAGGAAGTCGAACCCGCAGAAGATACCAGTAAAGACGAGCAGGAGACCTCGGATGAGGATACTCTCGACATCGGTGATGAGGAGTTCTCGGCCATGCTGGGCTCCAGGGACTACGAGTCGACCGCCGACATCGAGCAGATCTGGATGCGTGAGATAGGTGCAGTGCCTCTGCTGAGCAACAAGGAGGTTATCGAACTCGCGCGTAAGGTCGAGGAAGGCGAAGTCCTGCTCGAGGTGGAGTATGCCTTTCTGAAGGAGCGCGGGATTACTCCCGATGCCCCCACTCTCGCCGTGGAATTGTTACGTCGGGTTATTGAACTGAATGAGGTCGTCGCAGTAATGGCGAAGCACGCCGGGGTGAAAGCCAGGAAAGGCCTCCTCGCAACCATTACCGATCCGGCGTTCGCGACGCTGAGCGATGCCGTGTACACGCGCGAATTGCTCGACGATCTGGTGCCGATTTGCAGCAACCGGGCGTCGGTTGAGCACGCTGTGCGCGAGATATCCGTAGCGCGCCGGGTGCTGCCTCACGAAGTAATCGAGACTGCGGGCGCCGGCAAGGCTGCCAACGCGCTGGTAGTTCACATCGATCAGGAAAGCTTCCGCGAGAAGCTCTACCGGATGGAGGCGGACCTTGATCGTCATTTCGAAGGCATCAAGGCCACGGCGAAGTCATCGCGCGACCAGTTGGTGCAGGCAAATATGCGCCTCGTGGTGAGCGTGGCCAAGCGGCACCTGAACTGGGGACTGCCGCTGCTCGACCTGGTACAGGAGGGCGCCGTAGGCCTGATGCGCGCGGTTGAGAAGTTCGAGTACCGCAAAGGCTACCGCTTCAGCACGTACGCGACCTGGTGGATCATGCAGGCCGTGCGAAGGGCCGTCGACGAACAGGGACGAATGATACGCATCCCGGTACATATGGCTGAGAAGATGCATAAGCTGAACCGCACCCGACGCAACCTCACCATGTCGAGCGGCCGCGATGCAACATCGGAGGAGTTGAGCGAGGCCATGGAATCGTCTCCGGACTTCGTGGAGATGCTCCAGGACCTGCAGCACATCCAGCCGCTCTCGCTTGACCTGCCCGTGGGCGAAGACGGCGACACGTCGCTCGGCGACCTCGTCGAAGACGAGTCGCTGCCGTCACCGGAAAGGGTTGCGTCCAGTTCCGTGCTGCGCGACCAGATTCGCCAGCTTCTTGACGAGCTTCCTCCGAGGGAGAAGAAGATTATCGAGCTCAGATTCGGTCTCGCCGATGGAAGGGAATGGACGCTTGAAGAAGTCGGGCGCAGCATGAACCTCACGCGTGAGCGCATAAGGCAACTCGAGAAGGGCGCACTGCGGAAGCTGCGCAAGCCAAGCCGCGCACGCAGACTCGTCGGGGCACTCGAGTAGATTGATCTCGAACAGAACACGAACAGAAGGGCAGGCCGCAGGGCCTGCCCTTCCTGCTATCCCGCTGGATCGCTGAGAGGAGGAGTCTGCAGGCACGCTGCTGCATACGCACGCTGGTGGGGTGGAAGTGCGGGACGCGACCTCATTTTGACCGGCGGTGATGCGGGGTGGGGCTGTCTTGCCGTAGGGGCACGTTGCACGTGCCCGCCTGCTCTTACAACAGTGTGACCCTGATTCCACCGCGCACTCCAGGGCATCTCG
>CAZKHH010000063.1:0-11380 GCA_964552485.1 uncultured Dehalococcoidales bacterium
GTCGTTAGGACAGAACAGGGGCGGGATTAAGGTGGAGTCCTGCTGTCTTCCCTGGGTCGATTGGTGCTGTCAGACCGGCAGCGGGTTTGTACCTGCAGCCTGAATTGTACACTGCCGCCGGCGTGCGGTAGCCGAGCCCTTGGTGTGGGCGCTGGTTGTTATAGAAATAGAAGTAGTCAGCCAGCGCTGACCTCGCCTCACTTCCGTCCCGATACGCCTTAAGATACACCTCCTCGTACTTCACCGTGCGCCACAGCCGTTCGATGAATAGATTGTCGTTATAGCTCCCTTTCCCGTCCATGCTGATCCTGATGCTATTCTGTTCCAGCGTCCCGGTGAATTCGTCGCCGGTAAACTGGCTGCCCTGGTCGCTGTTGAAGATGTCAGGCTTTCCCGTGCTGAGTGCCTGCCCCAACGCCTCGATGCAGAAGTCCGCCTCCAGCGTGTTGCAGAGGCGCCAGGACAGCACATACCGGCTGTGCCAATCCATGATGGCCACCAGATACATGAAGCCTCGCGCCATCGGGATGTACGTGATGTCCGCCGCCCAGACCTGGTTCGGCGCGCTGATGTCCAGACCTTTAAGCAGATACGGGTAACGCCGATGCCCTTGCGCCGGCGTCGTGGTCCTCGGCCGCCGGTACACCGCTCTCAACCCCATCAGCCGCATCAGCCGCTGCACCCGTTTCCTGCCTGCTCTCTTGCCCTGGCTCTCAAGCCATACGGACATCTTCCGCGACCCGTAGAACGGCGTCACCAGATACTGGCGATCGATCAGCTTCATAAGCGAGAGGTCCTCCTCTGACGTCGGCTTGGGCCTGTAGTACAACCCCGACCGGCTGATGCCCAGCAGCCGGCACTGGCGTGCCATCGATAGCGACGAGTGCCCACGGACTATCCCGGCACGCCGCCGCTTCACGCTCAGCGACCCAACCTGCTCTGCAAGAAATCCTTCTCAACCTTCAGCTGCCCGATCTGCTGGTACAGTTGCGCCACCAGCGCCTCGTCGCTCGCCTTCTGCTTCTGCCCCTCGTCGAACACCCCGACGGCTCCCTCAACCAGTGCCTTCTTCCACGACGTGATCAGATTCGGGTGCACGTCGAACCGGCTGGCTAATTGCGCTACCGTCTCCTCACCCTTCAGTGCCTCCATCGCTACCTTTGCCTTGAATGCCGGACTGTGGGTTCTGCGGTTCCGTTTCATGTCCTGCTCCTTTCTACGCCTATTCTAGAGCAGAACTCCACTTATCGCCCCTGTCCGAATTCCTGGGGCCACCTCAATCACAGTAGCAATTCCACCAGGCTTCGTCGAGCCGGAGCGCGCCCGTCCGGCACCCCTCTTCATAGTATCCCGGGCGCCAATCACGCACCGTAGAGTCAAGGGATCCGCCTGCCTTCAATCGGAAGAGGCAACGTGATACGATGCGCAACGATGAGCGAAGGCAAGACCCCCGGGGCGCCGGCATACAGCCTGCTATGCCAGGCGTGTGGTGAGACCGTCCCCGCCGAGCCTTGGACATGGAGACATGAGTGCGGCGGGACCCTCGGCCTGACGGTCGACGTTGATGTTGAGCGCGTTCGCGCCACAAGAACGACAGATGGCAGACTCGCCCGTTTTGCGCCGGTGCTGCCCCTGCGGGCTGTGCCGCATAACGCTGTGGGCGACACACCCGTCCTGTACGAGGACATCGAAGGCGTGCGCGTCGGCTTCAAACTGGACTACACCAACCCGGGTGGTTCCTTCAAGGACCGGGGTGCGTACGTCACCGTCGCCCGTTGTGTCGAACTGGGGTTTACCTCGATCGTCGTGGATTCATCCGGAAACGCCGGCGTCTCGATAGCACGGATGGGGCTCCGACTTGGTATCCAGGTCGCCGTGTACTTGCCTGCCGCCACACCGGCGGGCAAGAAGAGCCTGCTCAAGATGCTCGGGGCCACGGTGCACGAGGTCGAGGGCGACCGTATGGCTGTGCACTCTGCTGCTCTTGCGGCTACCGGAGGCGCGGCCGCGTATGTCGGTCACTGGTACAACCCGTACTTCCTCGAAGGTACGAAGACGATGGGATACGAGGCGGTGGAGCAGATGCCGACCATCGACTATGCGTTCTGTCCCGTCGGCGCCGGCACGGCCCTGCTGGGACTGTACAAAGGCTTTACCGAGGTGGCGTCGGTCGGCATGCTGGATACGATGCCACGGTTCGTTGCCGTGCAGGCTGCCGGCTATTCGCCGGTTGCATCCGACCTCGGTGCAGATACATCAACCGAACGGTCCACGCTCGCCGACGGAATCGCCATCACCGAGCCGCCCAGGCGCCGGGAGATAGTTGCGGCTGTCCTCTCTACCGACGGTTTCGGTGTGAGCGTCGATGACCGGGAGATTCGCGAAGCACTGCGATACCTTATCTCTCGCGGCTACATCGTCGAGCCAACCAGCGCCGTTCCGGTCGCGGGCCTGTTCCAGGCGGTCCGGCAGGGCAGAGTCCCGCAGGGCAGCACGGTACTTGTACCGCTGACCGGCACCGGCATGAAAGGCCTTGAGGAGCTTACGGAAACAGTTGGTTGATCACAACTCCATTCCGCCCTGCCGTCCTTGTGGATGGCTATTTGCGGCATGTTGACAGTCCGTCCTGTTTCAGGGAACATGTGCCTCCGGAGGTGACGTGACCATGGCAACAGAACTCAGTGGAGCAGCCGCGGGAGTCAAACCATCAGCCACCCTTTCCCTCAAAGCCGAGATAGCCCGGGTCGAAGCCACGTATGGCGTGAAGGTCATCGATATGACCGCCGGTCAGCCGGATATCGGGCCAACTCCCGATGTACTGGAGGCGCTCGCCCGGGGAGGCACGCTGCATAAGTACGGTCCCGTGCCGGGTGAGGCGGGACTCCGCTCCGTCATCGCCGAGTCAGTGAACGCCGAGACCGGTGCATCGTTCCAGCCGGAGCAGATCATGCTCACCGTGGGCGCCAAAGGGGGCATCGACACCGTCATGCGGGCGGTCGTTGATCCGGGCGACCGCGTGGTCGTGCTGTCACCTCACTGGGTAACGTACCCGGAAAATGTCGGCATCAATGGCGGAACCGCCGTGTTTGCCGGATCCCTGTCTGACCTGCATCCTGATATCGACGAGCTTGCGGCGATCGTTCGTGATTCGCGACCGAAGGCCATCATCTACAGCTCTCCCAGCAATCCGACCGGAGTCGTGTACACCAGCGAGGAACTGAGTGCCATCGTCGATATCGCTCGGGAGGCCGATGCATGGCTGATCGCCGATGAGATATACAGGCAGTTTGCATTCGACGGAAAGAAGGCGCCCAGCGTTTTGTCCGTGGCGGAACCTTACGAGCAGACTGTGCTCATCGACGGCCCGTCAAAGCGGTTCGGCATGCCCGGGTGGCGTCTCGGATTCATTGCTGGGCCCGCCTATCTGACAAAGGCCATCGGCGCTCTGCTGGGACATACCAGCAATCCATCGCGACCCATCCAGCACGCTGTTGAAGTCGCCTACAAGAGCGAACAGGCGGCCGGGGCAACCGCTGAGATGGTCAGGCGTTACCAGGAGAACCGCGACCTGTTTGTCGACGGGCTTAACAATCTTGACGGCATCACGTGCCCGATACCGGAAGGTGCGTTCTACTGTTTTCCCGATGTATCGGGCCTCTACGGCAGGTCTTACGAGTTCGACGGTGAGTCGCACACAATCAGCCATTCCACCGGTTTCAGGAACTTCCTGCTACGCAAGGCGCATGTGGCTGTGGTCGAGGGCGAACCGTTTGGGATGGATACCCACGCGCGGTTCTCGCTCGCTCTCAACAGGGCCGACTGCGAAGCGGCGCTGGCAAATGTTGCCGCCGCAGTTGCAGACTTGTCGCCCCGTCACGAGGGTCAGCAGTAGCGAGTATCGCCGGACGCGGGCTTCCTGATCGATATCTGTGGAAAGCAAAGGGGCGGGCACTAAGCCTGCCCCTTTTGTTGGTGAAGCAGCCCCGTCTACAGGTTAACAGGTACGCCGCGCGATGCGAGGTACTCTTTTGCCTCCCGGACCGATATCTCTCTGAAGTGAAAGATGGACGCGGCGAGGACCGCGGAAGCCTTGCCTTCGGAGACTGCCTCGTACAGATGCTCCAGTGAACCCGCACCTCCTGAAGCCGTGACCGGAATGTTCACTGCTTCGGCGACGGCCCTGGTCATCTCGATGTCGTAGCCGTCTTTGGTACCGTCGGCGTCCTTGCTCGTGAGCAGGATTTCGCCGGCGCCACTCCTTTCGACCTGGCGTGCCCACTCGACGATGTCGAGCCCGGTTGGCTCATGACCACCGCTCACGACGACCTCGAGTCGCGGCGCCTGCGAACCCACATGATTCTTCTTTCCGTCGATAGCCACGACCAGCCTGTCCTTGCCGAACATGCGCGATGCCTGGCCGATGAGTTCAGGCGCCCTGACTGCTGCGGTATTGATCGAGGTCTTGGCCGCACCCAGGTCGTATATGGCCTTCATGTCTTCGACCGTACGAATGCCGCCACCGACCGCGAACGGTATGTTGATAGACTCCGCCAGGTTCTTCACCCACTCCATACGGGTGCCACGGTTCTCGACAGTCGCGGCGATGTCGAGGATGACGATCTCATCGGCGCCCTCTTCCTCGTATGCTCTCGCGGCTTCAACGATGTCGCGGGCGTCCCTGATGTTCTCGAACTTCACGCCTTTGACTACGCGTCCATCCTTGACGTCAAGGCACGGGATGACTTTGATGGTCTGCATGTATCTCTCCCTCCGGTTCAGCAACTTGCTGAGATGGTATCTCATCTATCGTACAGTACTGAGGTTCCAGTGGGTGACGAAAGGTGTCTGTTTCCTCCTGCCCGATGCCGGTCAGCACCCGACCCCTGCACCTGCCGCGGCCCACTTGCTGCGTGGATTACAAACGAGACGGGTATCCCGAATGACACACAAGAAGCGATGGCACATGGCAACGTGCCGTGTATTGAGGGTAGCGCCCACTACACGTTAAAGAGGAAATTGATGACGTCGCCGTCCCTGACCACGTATTCCTTGCCTTCCAGGCGGAACGTCCCCCGCTTCTTGGCCTCGTGCTCGCTGCCCGCGGCGACGAAGTCGTCGTAAAGAATGACTTCGGCGCGGATGAATCCTTTCTCGATGTCCGAATGGACCTTGCCGGCGGCTTTCGGCGCAAGTGTGCCTTTCTCGATAGACCAGGCACGTGTTTCGTCAGGTCCCGTGGTGAGGAAGGTGACCAGGCCCAGGACATCCATGCACGCAGCCACGATACGACCGACGCTGTCTTCCGGGGCGCCCGTCGCATCCCGGTATTCTTTCGCTTCCTCTTCCGACAGCTCGCTCAATTCCGTCTCGAGTCGGGCGCACACTGAGAGCACCCGGAAGTCGGGATAGGCTGAGGACAGCTGAGCCTCTATCTCGCACGCGCGCGAAAGCTGGTCTTCGCCAAGGTTGGCTACAAGCAGCATCGGCTTCGCCGTCAGAAACTGGTAGCCCAGCAGGAACTTCCGTTCTTCGGCCGTCAGTTGTTGGCTGCGCAGCGGTATATCGTTCTCCAGGTCCTTCTTGATGCGTTCAAGCAAGTCCTGCTCGTGCTGGAAGCCCGCCCGCTCGGCCGGTTTTGCCGACTTGAGCTTCTCTTTGAGCCGAAGCAGGCGGCGTTCCAGTATGCCAAGGTCGGAGAACGTCAGTTCCATGTCGAGATTCGCAACGTCGCGAACAGGGTCGATCGACTCGAGCGGATGCGGTACTGCCGGGTTCTCGAAAACTCTCACCACCTGAAGCAATGCCTCCGCGGTCGTGAGGTACCCCAGGACCTCTGCGGGCATTCCTCCTGAGTCGCGTTGTTCCTGTGGCACGTAGGCCACATCGGTAATCTGGACTTCCGCCGGAACAATGCGCGCGGAACGAGTCAGGCGCGCGAGCACGCCGAGCCTGGGATCGTCCACTTTTCGCACACCGATGTTGGGCTTCAGTGCGGATGAATATGAACCGACCTCAGCGGCGCCGCCGGTGATAGCGTTGAACAGAGTCGTCTTGCCGCTGTGGCGCAGCCCTACGATGGCAGCTTTCATCGAGAGAACATTGTACACCACGCGAACGAAGACGGTCCGGCGCTTCGGAGGAGCCGTGATAGAATCGACCTGTGCTCCACATCATTTTCGGACCCGACTCCTTCTCGGCGCACGAATGTGTGCAAGAGCTGCTGGCGTCCGTGAGTGCGAACGACCCTGATGGGGAGGGTGTCGCGCGACTCGAGGGCAAGACGGCGAGCCCCTCCGACATCCTTAACGCGTGCGGGCAGGTGTCGCTGTTCGGTGGCAGGCCGGTTGTGATTGTCGAGGGTTTGCTTGCGCGCTTCGAACCGAAGAAACGCGCACCCAAAGGTCGCGGTCGGAAGAAGAAGGGTTCGGGAACAGGCGAATGGGATGGTTTCGCGCAACGGCTTGCGTCGGTTATCGACGCCGGCGACCTGATTCTTGTGGATGGCGCCCTTGACGCTAAGAATGAAATGCTGGTGGCGCTCAGGCCTCTGGGCCAGGTACACGTGTTTCCCGTGTTGAGTGGAGATGAGCTGCAGAAGTGGATCGTCCGTCGTGTGAAAGAGGCAGGTGCGAGTATAGAGGCCGATGCGCTGCGGCAGCTTTCGGGACAGTCGCAAGGCGATCTCTGGAATCTCTCCAGCGAGATAGAGAAGCTCGCTGCATATTGCCAGGACAAGGCAGTAACGAGTCGGGCGGTAACTGAGCTGACAACAGCTACATTGACGTCAAATATCTTCTGGCTTGTCGATGCGATTGTCGAGGGGCGTGTGCGTGATGCGCAGCGGCTTCTCGACGATATGTGGCAATCGGGGTTTTCTGCAGGCTACGTACTTACCATGGTGGAAAGACAACTTCGCATTCTGGCCCAGGCGCTGGAGGCAACAGAGGCGCGCGGAAAGGTCAGGATAGAGGGTGGCGAGTTCGCCGGTCTACCGGAGTTTGCACGTACTAGGGCAGTCAGACAGTCGCGCGGTATGACCCGGCGATCCGTGGAATCGGCGCTGGCGTGTGTGGTGGCCGCAGACAGGTCAATCAAGACCGGCAGGCTTGACGAACGGGTCGCGCTTGACCTGCTGATCAACGACCTTGTCACGGTGGGGCGAACGGACCGGGTGGATGCAGCGCGGTGACGGGCATCGATATTGAATGCCTGGATTGACGCCAGGGGCGCGGTGTTTGTAATGCCTGTGTGCGCTCATCGTGCACGTACGGCAGTATGCTAAGATTTCCGCTACATTTCTACACAGGGGCAGTGCACTCATGACCAGCAAAGAAGTCCGGCAGCTTTATATCGACTATTTCAAGAAGCAGGGCCATACGGTCCTGCCCAGCTCGTCGCTGGTGCCTCACGGCGACCCGACGCTGCTCCTGACCACCGCAGGCATGGTGCAGATCAAGCCCTTTTTCCTGGGGCAGCAGAAGCCACCCAGCCCCCGGCTCGTGTCATGCCAGAAATGCTTTCGCACGACGGATGTTGAATCCGTGGGCGATGCAACGCATCTCACCTTCTTCGAGATGCTCGGCAATTTCAGTGTGGGCGACTACTTCAAGAAAGAGGCGATTGAGTGGGCATGGGAGTTCTGTACCGACTACTTGAAGCTTGAACCGGAACGAATCTGGGCCACCGTCTATCTCGACGACGACGAAGCGTTTGCCTTGTGGGAACAGACGGGCGTACCCGCGTCCAAGATTCTGCGCTTCGGCGACGAGGACAACTTCTGGGGCCCGGCCGGCAACTCGGGTCCGTGTGGTCCGTGCAGCGAGCTGCACTATGACCGCGGCGCAGACAAAGGCTGTAGCAAGCCTACGTGCGGACCGAACTGCGACTGCGGTCGGTTCGTCGAGATATGGAACCTGGTATTCACCCAGTACGACCAGAAACCTGACGGCTCGCGGACGCCGCTGCCGAAGCCGAACATCGACACGGGCATGGGCCTTGAACGTGTGGTGGCGGCCGTGCAGGGTAAAGATTCGGCATATGAGACCGACCTGTTCGACAGCTACATACGCCTGATCTCGTCGATGACCGGCCACGCGTACGGCGAGTCGCCCGAGACCGACAAGGCGATGCGGATCGTCGCCGAGCATGGCAGGGGTATGACGTTCCTGGTCGCGGATGGTGTCCTTCCCACGAACGAGGGCAGAGGGTACATTCTCAGACGCATTTTGAGGCGCGCGTCGTTGTTCGGACGACGCATCGGTCTGAAGCGACCATTCCTGACGGAGATCGCACGGGAGGTCGTCCGGACGATGGGAGATATATACCCGGAGATAGTCGAACACAGTGACCTCGTCATGGAGATCATCAGCGCTGAGGAGCAGCGCTTCATGTCCACGCTCGAAACGGGCATGGGGATCGTCGATGAACTCGTTCGGGACGCCTGCTCCCGGAGCCGTGATACTCTTTCGGGCGCCGATGTGTTCCGGCTTTACGACACGTATGGCTTTCCGCGTGAGCTCACTGCAGAAGTAGCGGCTGAGCGAGGTCTTGGAGTGGACGTCGAAGGCTTCGAGGCCGCGCTGGAAGAACAGCGCGAGCGCGCCCGCGCGGCGCATACGTTCCACGGTGGTGAGGACACGGGCGGGTTTGCGGGAGTCGACCCGACGCACTTCCAGGGCTACGAGGACCTGAGGACCGAGAGCACGGTCGTGGGTCTCAGAGCTGACGGAAATGACATAATGGTCGCTGAAAGTGGCACTGATGTCGAGATAGTTCTCGACCGTTCTCCCTTCTACGGGGAGATGGGTGGGCAGGTAGGAGACCTGGGGCGCATATCGAGCGACGCCGCTGAGATCGACATACACGGTACCGTCCGGACACCCGCGGATGTGATAGTTCACCGGGGTCATGTCGACAGAGGTCGCTTATCGGTCGGCGACAGAGTGATTGCGCAGGTAGAAGAAGGGCGCCGACTGGATATTGCCCGGAATCACACCTCTACACATCTGCTTCAGGCCGCACTTCGCTCTGTGCTCGGACCACGAGTCATGCAGCGCGGTTCGCTTGTGGAGCCGGGTCGCTTCAGGTTCGATTTTTCGTGGATGGGGTCCATCGACCACGAGAAGCTGGTCCAGGTGGAGCAGTGGATAAACGAGAAGATTCGCGCCGACTTGCCTGTATTCTCCCGGGTGAAGACATATCAAGAGGCAATCGACGAAGGCGCGATCGCGCTGTTCGACGAGAAGTACGGCGACGAGGTGAGGACCATCTCGGTGGGTGAACCGCCTATCAGCACCGAGCTGTGTGGTGGGACACACGTCCGTTCTACCGGCCAGGTAGGTCTGTTTCTCATATCGAGTGAAGGAAGCGTCGGCACCGGTCTGCGGCGCATCGAGGCCGTAACCGGCCGTGGTGCGGAGCAGGTGGCCCGTGAGCGCGGGCAGGCTCTGGAGTCGATTGCGGGGCAACTCGAGACCACAGGGCCTGAAGTGATGGAACGGTTGCATAGTGTGTTGCAGGAACTCGACCTGACGCGCCGCAGGGTGTCGTCGCTCGAGCGACAGCTTTCGTCGCTCAGGGTGGAATCGCTGCTGCAGTCCGTCCGGGAGGTTGTCGGCGTCCATGTTGTTGCGGCCCGCGTGGACGGCCTGTCGATCGCATCTCTCAGGGAGATGGGTGATGCGCTTCGCGAGCGGCTAGGGGATTCAGTGGTGGTATTCGCGTCTTTGGAAAGCGGCAAGCCCACGTTCCTTGTCATGGTATCGGAAGGACTCACGTCACTTGGTGTTCATGCCGGTACGATTGCGCGCAGAGCCGCGCAGATTGCGGGTGGAGGCGGTGGAGGCAAACCGACTATGGCTCAGGCCGGCGGCAAAGACGCAGCGAAGGTTGATGAGTCACTAGCAGAGGCAATCGCAGCTGTCGAAGAACAGCTCGGTCGGAATAGCGGGTAGGCCATGCGGTGGATGTGCCTCGACCCGGGTGAGAAGCGGACCGGAGTCGCGCTCAGCAGTCCGGAAGAGACGTTCGCGGTACCCCTGACCGTGCTCGAGCACGGCCCTGACGGACCGTCAATGGCGCAACTGGACGCGCTGCGACAGGAGCACCGCGTAGACGCCGTTCTCGTCGGTGTGCCCATCTCCATGGATGACACGTTGTCCGTGCAGTCACGCTTCGCGATCGCCCTTGCCTGCCAGGTGGCAGACGCACTGGGAGTCCCTGTGGTACTGCCTTCAGAAATGGAGTTCGTACGTGAGGCGTTGCCCCCTACGGTTCAACATGTGAATTCGATCAACAGCGTGTCCGGCACACCTGTCGTCCTCTGGGATGAACGTCTGTCGACATGGAGTGCACGGCTGGCGCTACGCGAGCGGGGACAAACCAGCAGACGGCGCGGTTCACGACCAGGGCGACTCGATGCCCATGCCGCGGCCGTGATACTTCAGAGCTACTTCGACAGCGGTGAACACCCGGGTGTGCCGGAAGAGGACCAGCGCAGCCTGTCAGAGGACGACTAGCGACCGAATATCTGGCGCGCTATCATCCACTTCTGTATCTCGTTCGTGCCCTCGTAGATCTCGGGGCTCTTCGCGTCCCGGTATATCCGCTCCACCTTGAAGACGGAGCCGTCGAATCCCAGCCTCGACATGCAGCCGTAGCCGCCGAAAATCTGTACGGCATCCCGTGCCATGTCTCCCGCCACCTGTGTTCCGTACGCCTTAGCCATCGCCGTCTCCGGCTCCGGGAATTCCTCACCCGCGTCGTGGCGCAGCGCAGCCTTGTAGCACAAATCACGCGCCATCGTGATCTGGGTCGCTCGCTCTGCGAGTCTGAACTGCCAGTATTGCATCTCTGCGAGCGTGCGACCGAACATCGTGCGCTCCTTCATGTGCCGCACGCATTCATCGAATGCTGCCTGTGCCATTCCGACGCCCGATGCGCCGACCGCGATACGGCCGCGGGTAAGTGCTCCCAGCGCGATTCTCAGTCCTTTGCCGGCTTGCCAGACAAGATTATCCCGCGGTACGAACACGTCCTTGAGAATGATGTCCGATGTCAGGCAGGCGTGCATTCCCATCTTCCGGTCGGACGCCGGTACGGACACGCCGTTGGCATGCATGTCCACGAGCAGCATGCTCAATGAGTTCTCGATCGTGCACAGGATGCACGCGAAGTCGGCGAGCGGCGCGTTGATGATGAACCGCTTGTGGCCCGATAGCGACCAGCCACCCTCGACAGGCCTGGCGACGGTAGCCACGCTCCCGGGGCTCACGTCACTTCCCGCGTCAGGTTCCGTGATGGCCACGCATGCGATACGCTCGCCGGACATGAGCGATGGCAGGTATGCCGCCATGAGCTCCTCCGAGGCGTATTGAAGCAC
>CAZKHH010000064.1:0-11256 GCA_964552485.1 uncultured Dehalococcoidales bacterium
GAGGAGCCGGGTTATCCCGGCTCCTCTCTCTATCAGCCTACCGTTTCGTGGCTGAGCTGAACCCAGCCAACGCAAACCGGATGCCGGGTGACCTGGAGACAGGACAGTACAACTATCCATAAGCCGCCACATGTATTGACCATACAATTGCACTGTGCTTACATGACACTCATCACTCTTCCGGTATTCCGTGGGAGGTGCTTCTCCCCGGACTACAGGGAAACAGGGAAGAAGAGGGGGTGACTGACAGTGCCCGGAATCAGCATTTCTCCGGTTCTCGCCATTATCGCCCGCATCCGGGTCCTGCTGCTGCCCAATCTGCTGCGGTGGATTATCGGCATATTCCTCATCGTGTGGGGAGTCCTCCAGCTCCTGTAGGGCACGTGCCGACGCTCGACTCGCGATGAGAGTTAAGCGCGCCATGGTTTCTGTCACTGACCGTTTGAGCAGCTCACCGGTCTACAACTCGCATAACAGCATGCAGTCGTTTCACGGATTAATGGATATTCACCGAAGTACTGCAAGTCTGAGGAGGTAAGGAATGAGCATTCTCTGGTACCTGTTGATCGGCATAGTGGTCGGCATCATCGCAAGGCTGATCCTTCCCGGCAAAGAGAACATGGGTTGGCTGATGACGGTGGTCCTTGGTGCCGTGGGAGCCTTCCTGGCGGGAAGCATCGGCAACTGGCTCGGCTGGTGGAGCTTTCCCTCCTGGTTGGGCTTTGCCGCCGCGATTGTAGTGGCAATAATCCTCATCGTGGTTTACCTGAAGCTCAAAGGCAACAGATAGCGGCAGGTGTCGCCTCTTGTGGCGACACCTGCCAGAGCCCGGATCCGCTGACAGTCTGATTCGCGGACAAGGCAGAATTGACAGACGCGGCGAGGGAACAGCCCTCCCTCGCCGTGTCGTTTTCGGCGCTGATCCCCGTCCAAAGACGTCTGCAACGACCCGGGGCGGCCGGTCCATCCTTACAAAAGCATGACAAACAACAACACTGTCCTGTATGTCCATTAGTCCGCCGCTCCCTTGAGTACACGCTTCGGCGTGTGCGTGTCCGAGGTCGCCGCCCGCAGACTCGCGTCAGCTGAGCAATCCCGGCAACAGAGAGGATGCTCAATTTCAGAGCCGGAACGACAGGCGCGAGCTTTCGCCATAGAGTGATGACATCTATACTGGAAGAATCGATGGCTAAGGAGGTCGGACAATGAGAGCATTCTTCCATCCTTCCCAGGACCTGCACATCCCGAAGACGTATTTCAGCCGGGGCAGGATGCGCGAGCCGCAAGAAGTACCCGAACGTACCAGGCCCATGCTGGAAGGACTGAAGTCGATGGGCATCCCTGTGCTGCAGCCCATGGACCAGGGCGCAGGACCGATCTCCCGCGTCCATCACTTAGGCTATCTTCGCTTCCTCGAATCCGCCCACCGACGCTGGATGGAAATGGAGGATTGGGGCGATGAGGTGATGTCCAACATCTTCGTCCGCTCTCCCAACGCCTTGCGCGGCGTACTCGCCGAGGCTGCCCGCTATCTGGCCGATGGGAGCTGTCCCGTTGGAGCCAACACATGGGAAGCCGCCTACTGGTCGGCCCAGGGCGCCCTCGGTGCGGCTGATGCCCTCATGGACGGTGAGCCCACGGCCTATGCAGTGTGCCGTCCGCCAGGTCACCATGCCCGACGCGATGCCGCCGGCGGATTCTGCTACCTGAACAATGCCGCAATCGCTGTCCAGCACATGACGACGCGGTTCCCGCGAATCGCCATATTGGACACAGACATGCACCACGGTAATGGCATCCAGGACATCTTCTACAACCGCAGCGACGTGCTCTACATCTCCATCCACGGCGATCCGACCAATTTCTACCCCGTGGTTACGGGTTTCGAGGACGAACGGGGGGAAGCAGAAGGTTACGGCTATAACATCAACATGCCGATGCCTCACGGCTCAAGCGAGGAGTACTTCTTCGACAGGGTTGAGGAAGCGATGGCGGCTATACGGCTGTTCCAGCCAGATGCCCTCGTGTCTGTCCTCGGGTTCGATGTCTACCAGAACGACATCCAGGCCAAGGTCGCGGTGACTGCCGAAGGCTTCTGCCGGCTGGGCGACCGTATACGTCGTGGCGGACTGCCAACGCTCGTCGTACAGGAAGGAGGCTACGATCTTGAAGCGCTGAGCGGCAATATCCAGCAGTTCTTCAAAGGTTTGAATGGGTAAGCCGGTGCGATTGCCTTAAGGAGACGCACCGGAGCCAATCAAGAGACAGGCCAGAGGACTGAGCAATCACAAAGGATTGGTCGGGATGTGACACAGGACGCCATCGCACCTTTCACGTATCTGCGCGGCCGTGTCCCGAACTGGACTTGTTGTCGAGCGATCGCCACGCACTGTCCTGTGACGATTCGAGGCGAAGAGGCGGCTTACTCCGTCGTACGCTTCTCCGCCGCCGATGATTCTTCCCTGTCTTCCTTGTCTCTCCTGATCAGCCGCCTGACAAAGGCCACCAGCCTGTTGTAGTCCGCCCCGTGCTTCTTTTCCCACTCTTCGTAGCGTTTCAAAGAGTCCGGGTCATCCCCCGATGTCTGTGGTGGTACGGGCGGCACCTTGATCTTGCGTTGCGTCATTGACTCTATCCTCCAGCGTAACGGAGCCTGATTCGATCAGTGTCCCTTGCTCTGCTCAGGACATATTTTGTATCTAATCGGCGATGTATCGCAAGAACCCCATGAACCCCATGAATAACTCCGGCAGGCAGTGAGCATGAAGGTGCAGCAGTTCTTCACGGGCCTGGATGGCTGACGGTGAACACGGTCTTAAGCATTCTCAAGGTGCGGGATACATACGAGGAACCGCATTACAGGCGTACGACCGACGCACGCGAAAGGAAGGACCTAATGGGAAGAAGAAAACTGGTCGGGGTGAGAGGATTTGAACATCTGGCCACCTGAAACCCATTCAGGCGCGCTACCAGGCTGCGCCACCGTCTCCTCGTCCTTCAGCGCCTCCACCGGCACCTTCGCTTGGAATGCCGCGCTGTGTGTTCTGCCGTTCCGTTTCATGGCTTGCTCCTTTCTCTCTTTATCCTGGAGCAAGACGTCAGTTACGGCCGCTGTCCGAATTCCTGGGGCACCCAAAATCAACTTGAAGCGTACGCAACGCGGTTGTTCCGTTCCGTGCGCGTTCGATGATCTCTGGCAACCGCTGGGCCATGCCATGAGTTATCTGCTCTGAGTTGTTGAGTGCCTCCACCACCAGATTTTTCACTTTGCACGGGTCGAGAAGGTCCGTCGTGTACCCGGACAGGCCGAGGTCTTCCATTATCCCCTGGAATTTGTGACTGTATGAAACAGCGACTGTTGGTATCGCCTGCGATAAAGCTGCAATGTTTGAGTGCATTCGTCCACCGACGAATACATCACACAGCCCGATGTAAGCCTTTGTGGCTGCTGCCCCGTCGTCAGCTTCGCATACCACAACTCGATCAGGTGCGGCGCACATGGCCCGAACCTGCCAGTGAAGGTCGTTTTCATTCACGACAAGGCCATATGGTTCTACGTGTGGCACGAGCAACAACCGGCTGTTGGATATGCTGAGTAACTCGTTTACGAGAACGACCATTCGCGCCACGTAGTCTCTCTGTTTCTTCAACGGAGCTCGGCACAGTCCCGTACGCGTCGCTCCTCTCACCAGGACCCGAAACAGCGATTCCGGCAACAGATACTGGCTTGCTCGATAGACGTTGCGCGTCAGATTGAACTGCGCGTCGTTGCGTATGCCGCCCGCCAGATACCCGAGGTTCAGGCAAAGCCCGATTGTCCGCGTGCATTGATGGACGGCTGAGGATCGTAGCAGGCTGTGTGCGGCACTATGCCGGGACTCTAGAAGAAATGCTGGATCTGCGACCAGGCGGAGCTTTCCAGCCGGGATTCGAAGGCTTGCGGCAATGGCCAGTGATTGGCGTTCGCGAAGCAGAAGCCATGTGGCTCTCCTCAGAGTAAAGCTGGCGAGGGCGCGAGTATGGCTCTGTCGAAATGGTCCGATGCTTTCCGCCCACAGCACCACAGGTTTTGCCCAGAGAATACCCAGTAGCACTTCCTGGCAATGCTCGATAACCGCAATGGTTCCGAAATCGTCACTGATGAGATCCATGCCTACGTGAACGATCAGGTCAGCTGATGCGAATTCCTGTGCTGTGCGGTCGAGAATGGCTCCGCGCAAGAACGGCTTCCCAACGGGAGCTGCTGTGCATACTAGACTTGCAAACAACCGCAGGGCGCCGAGGAATGTCGTCAGGGGCGAGTACACTTTGCGCTTGAATGTCCATGAGCGCAGTACCCGCCAGCCGGCAAGACTCGCTATCCGTTCTGAGCACTGTATCGTCGTTACCATCTCAGCGTTGGGGAACGTTTGACGCAGTAGGTGTGCGGTGGTCAGGAGTACAGCCTCGGCTCCCTTGTTTCTCTCTATCGGGTAGTGCTGTCCGTCGGCGCAGGTAACGACTATTCTCATTTGTGCATCGGCGTCCCCACGCCATCCAGTATCGACACCGCTCCGTCGGAATAGAGTTGTGCGAGTCCGTGTAAGTCGGTGACATAACCGATGCATAGTGGCTCGAACCTGTTCCACGACTGAAGCGAACCGAACGCCAGGTGCTGCTCCCATAGCCGGTCATTGACAACCAGCGGCATAGCCGGTTGACCGGTGTCCCGGCCTTCAGTCAGACGCTCGTAAAGCAAGCGGTCGATGCTTGCTGCCATAAGCCTGTCGGTATGGTGCTCGGATATGGCCGTCAATACCTGGTAATGCCCGCTTGTTGCCGAGTCTGAGTAGACGTTTGCTGAGACGAGATTGGTCGAGGCCCATTGATGGCTTGGTGCGTAATCATCCAGCCCAGAGTAATTGTCAACGTCCTCGGTCTGATAGCGGTACTGCACATCAACAGCGGTTATTCCGACTCCGACTGTAATGATAACCAGAGCCACGTTGTGAATACGCCATCTTGCGAGCACACCAAATGCGGCTTCAGGCGAGGTCGTAGCGACCACCAGGAGTAGAAGTGGGATGCCGTAGAAGAGTAGAACTCCGGGCGCCATCGAGCCGGTCACTAGAAAGTACGTGGACTGAAACAGAAGATCCGCAAACAGGACAGCCGTGAGAAGCGCGACAGGGACGGACTTCAAATAGGGCCCGCGACAGAACTTGAGGCTTCGCAGGAATCTGAACGCGACCCATGTGATGAGGAGATAGGCTGAGAGATAACTGGCGTATCGCGCGGTGGCACTCCATGCAAACGGGCTCTGCGAATGGTATTCGTTCGGTCCGGCATAGTTTCCTTTGCCAAGCATTGCTGCAAGATCCATGCGCCCGGGCTGAGTTGTGAGCACTCCCTCCAGTACCCCCGGCCTCATGTAAAGCCATGTGAGTCCGGCCACAAGTGCCATGTAGACCACAGTGCGGCTCTGCGGAAGGACACTCGGTTCCCTAGTTTGGAGATAGACCACCGGGGTGAAACAGCAGGCGACGAGCAAAGTCATAATCTGCATGGAATGCCACAGTGGTCCGAGCCCGAGCCATGCGACAGCAAGAATGACGAACACGCTGACAGCTCTGTCGGGCGATTGCATAAGTCGTAGCAGGCACCAGATGACAATCAGTGAAAGCGCAAGCGCCGGGCCGAGAATATAGCCGGTCAGGAAGGCTACCTGCCCGTATAAGACAAACGGGATGTAGGCCGACAGCAATGCGATGCCGCGCAGGTTGGAAGTGAACGACCGGCTGATGAGGAAGTACATCAGCGAAACCGTGAGCACATTCGTAAGGGCGAGCACATCGAGTACGCCCCGTGGCCCCGCTCCGGTCAGTGTGGAGATGACGAAATGAAGCGCAACGTATGCTCTCACCGAGCCAGGGTCTACCAATGCTGCCTGGCCGGTGAGACCGAGCTGCGGCAGGTATGAGTTTGCAATCATGTGTGAGCCCCAGTAGGAACCCAGTCCACGGGGAAGAAGCCAGACCAACAGTGCGATTGTGATGGCCAGGGTCGTCAGCCACACGACCTGCGGGCGGTGCTCTCGAGAGATGGTCATCGCCGTGGTGTCCGTTCCAGGATGGACTCATAGAGTACTCTGTACGACTCTGCATTTGCCGCCCAAGTGAAGTTCTTGGCACGCTGGACAAGCACACATTCTTCCCACCTGCGTCCAAGGGCATCAAGGATGCATTGAGAGAGTGCTGCCACGTCCCCGGCTGGACAGAGCAGACCGTGCGATCCGTGTGTGATCACGTCCTGGCTAGCCCGGTTGTATGTGGCGATCACCGGTCTGCCGCAGGCCAGCGCTTCTACTTGGACGATTCCGAAGCTCTCCACGATGCTTGGCAGGACAAACATGTCGCACGCGGCCAGCCAGAACGGCACCCGCGCGTGGGGCAGGCTCCCCACCAGTCTGACGCGGTCGCGGAGGCCCAGTGTCCTTATCTGTCGTTGCAGGGTCGCCCTCAAGGGGCCGTCGCCGCCTATCACAAGGTCAACATCGCTGTGTCTCTCCGTGATCCGGCTCATCGACTGGATGAGGTAACGGTGGCCCTTGTATCGACACAGCCCACCGAGTGAGAAAAGCAAGCGCCGTTCGGGAGGCAAGCCGAGAATGCATCGTGCCTCCTGCTTATCCATTGGCCTCATGAGAGTCTCATCATGACCGTTGTGTATGATGTGAACCTTTTGTCGGCCCGCAATTGTCGTGTAACGCTCGACATCCGCATTGCTGACACGCACCACAGCATCTGCCGTCTTCCATGTATTCGTAAGAATCGGGTCACGCTTTCTGATCAATGGGTCCACAGTCGTGTGTGCGTGCTCGGTGATAACGAGCGGCACATGGCGCTGCCTGGCTATCTCGGACGCTACAGCGCCCGTGGGCCATGTGTAGTGCGCCTGCACCAGCGATGGCCGTAGTCCGTGCTTATGAAGGAATGCGGCAACGGCGTGGGCTTCGACAGACACCCAGCCGCGCCTCCATGCGTGCCAGTGGAGCGGAAAGAGCGGATTCGCATAGCGGAGAAATCGAACGGGCACACCTTCGGCCGTCTCGTAGTCGTGATACCTTGTACGCCTGTATCGCTCGAGGCCGGCTGGATAGGGAACTACGACAATCTGAGGCAGACCCGTCCTTGCGATGGCGCGCACCTGTTCCTTGATGAAGATGCCGACCGGACGCTCGTCGCGGGAATCTGGAAAATCGTTCGCCAGGACAAGCACGCTCGTGCCGTTCATGTCGGCACGGCTCCCAGGAATCCTTCGAGCGCATGCAGCGTCAGTTCGGAGGAGGGTAGTGGCGGATACACCTGTGCTGATTTGAAGTCACGTGTCTTTGTCCTGCTGGCAGCATGTACTGAGTCGATGATGGCTTGCGTGTTGGCTCCTGCGAGAGTGGAGATGCCAGCCTCAACACACTCTGTCTGCTCGGTGCGGTCACGTGCAACTACGCACGGTATACCCAGGATAGCGGCTTCTGTCTGCACTCCACCGGAGTCCGTAATGGCGACGGCCGAATTACTCAGCAAGGCCATAAACCTAAGGTATCCTGCGGGCTGTTCGACGTGCAGGTGCGGCATCTGCAGCAGTCGGGGTTGCAGCCCGAATTGCTTGATGCGCTTCTGCGTCCTCGGATGAATGAACCATACGACTGGCATATCGATGCATTCAATCGAGTTGATGATTGCGGTAAGTCTGCCGATATCGTCGGTGTTTTCCTGCCGGTGTATCGTCATGATGACGTAGCGACCGCGCTTCAGGCCCAATTGCTTGAGCGGTGGATATGGATCGATGGAAGCTTCGACACTGCGCCACACTTCGCCCTGTGTGTAGCCCACCACGTGAATGCGGCTTTCGTCTGCACCTTCACGCAGTAGGTTTGTGCGGCATGCTTCGGTGGGCACGCACCAGAGGGATGCGACTGTATCGACGACTCTGCGATTGATTTCCTCCGGCATGGCCATATCGTGACATCTGCAGCCGGCTTCGATGTGACAGACCGGGATCCGTCTCTGAACGGCTGCAAGCGAGGCGGCGAGGGTTGTGTTTGTGTCCCCAAGTGTGAGGACAATACCGGGCTGTGAATCTTCCAGTCGCGCCGCTATAGCGGTGAGCATCGCTGCAGTCTGTGTCGATGTCGACTGTTCCTTGCAATTGAGTTCTACGTCCGGCAGAGGTATGGCAAGCTCCTTCTGAAAGATGGAGGTCATGCTGTAGTCATAGTGCTGCCCGGTTACTATCACCTCTGTGTCAGGCCAGCAGGCCTTCAGCCGGCGGATGATGAGAGCCAGCTTGATGTACTCGGGACGTGTGCCGAAGATTACGGTCACGCGTGGCATGACTGGCTCCGGTGCATAGTCTCCACAAGTACCTGCTCGAATCGTGCTGCGAGTTCGTTCCAATCGTAACCCTGTGTCTCCGCGCGTACTGTGTCCGTGGAGGGAAGCCGGGTCAGGAGGGTTGCGAGCGTATCGACAAAGGTCTCACGTGTGTATTCGTGTACGTGACGGAAATGCCTTTCGGCAGCAGGGTTATTGGTGGACAATACCGGCCGGCCACATGCAAGATAGCCGAGCAACTTGTTGCTGATTGCCCCCAGGTTCATTTCTAGAGGTTGTCTCGGGTTCAGGCACACATCCATAGCGCTGAGGTACAACGGCACCTGCTGGTACGGCACCATGCCTGTGAGGATGACGGCGCCGTGTAGTCCAAGCCGGTCAACTTTGCAGCGCAACTCGCCGTCGTAGTTGCAGTAGTATGAGCCCCCCACGATAAGCAGGCGAACGTCACCGAGGTGCGCGCGAACCTGAGGCATCAGGTCAATTATTGTGTCGAGATCGATCCATTTCTCCAGCATGCCGGTGAATCCGATGACGGTTGTACCGGCAAGCCCGAGTCGTGACTTGGCTTCGTCCTTGTTGACTGATCGAAAGACGGCAGTCTCTATTCCATTCGGAATCACATGCAGAGCCGTCTGGTTCGGTGCAACCCGACGGACATAGTCCATGTCATCCTCGGCTATGACCACAACGCAATCGGCGGACTTGAGCGTGTGGTTGAGGATCATTCGACTGCCTTCGCCCACAACGAAACTGGCCAAAGGCCGGTCGGCATAGTGCATCTTCGCGGACTCATCGAATCGGTCGAATAGGTCGACTATGATGCGCGTGCTGCCACGGAGTGTGGTCACGATATGTGCGGGTAGAAGGTTGCCGAGGATGGCTACGTCATACTGCTGCCGCTTGAGCAACCGCGCGAATCTAACGATATGCGAAGGTGCGTGCATGAGGTACTCGGCTGCGAGATTCGACGACCTCATTCTGCCGAAGTCGATGAGGCGGCAGCGCGTGCCACGTTCTTCCTGGTCGCGGAACATGCCGTACTGGAAATGGACAACGTCGACCTCGTGACGCTCCGCAATGCGATCGAAGATGAAGTTCATACGGCTTGCGGTCGGAGCACGAACCCAGTCCGAGTTTGGTACGACCAGTATCCTCATTTCAGTTCTTTGCCCTCGGGAAGCGCGACTCGTAGTGAGGCGACCTGCGCCGCAGATTGGGCGGGTTGTGAACGCGCAACGTGTTGCTCAGCGTCGCTGTGGCTCCTCTTTGGATGTCTGCGCGCGCTCCTGTCACAAGGCGCCCTACGAATCCCTGCAGCAGGACAACGCTGGTGCGAACGATGAACGGCAGCAATCGTAAGGTCGATTGCTCGTTTCCGTAACGGGCCGGGTGAGGTACGTTCAGTACCCGGGCTCGTACTGCGCGTAACTGGATGAGGAAGAGGTTTTCAAATGCGTACCCGGATCGGCTTAGTTCAGGCAGGTCCAACTGACGCAGAGCACAGGCATTGCAGGCGGTGTAACCGTCTTGTGCGTCAGCGATGTGCCGGTAGCCGGATGATACCCGTGTCAGACAGTTGAGCAAATGAGTGCCGAAGACTCTGTGCCGGGGCATGCCCTGTCTGTGCACGGGATTGGAGAAACGGTCGCCCTTCGTACAATCGGCCTTCCCGTCGACGATTGGATCCAGGAACAAGTGCAGAATGCGCGGGTCCATCTGGCCGTCACCGGCCATCGTCGCTACGATGTCTGCGTTCTCATCCAGCGCAGCCCGGAACGCGGTTGTGAAAGCAGCGCCAACGCCGCGATTCCGGTCGTGTGTGAGCACGGTCAGCCGCGAGTCGGTGAGCTGCCGGAGTACCATGGCGGTGTTGTCAGTGCTGGCATCGTCGACCACGTAGATGGCATCGACGTATGAGGGCAGTGTTGATACAACGTCCGCCACAAGGTCCTGTTCGTTATACGCCGCTATGGCTACTGCTATCCTCGTGCGACGGTACATCTTTCCAGCGTTGGCTGCATAGTAGTATTTCGCGTGCGCACGCGCGGATCCCTTTTACACGAAGGGTGCCCATCGCGTCCTCACGGCTGGTCTCCGGAATCCCTCACGGATGGCCGATGTAAGAGCCCGATCCCGGTCCGGAGAGATAACCCGCCACAGCGAGCTCTTTGCGGCCAAACCGTGTGGTTGCTGCCGGGATTCAGTATACGACCATGAGTCGAGACGCATAACCCCTTGCGGGCGTCGTGCTGGTAGGACACCTCCACTTTTCTGTGTAGGACACTTGCCTACACGCCGGAAGGGGCGTTGGGTTCAGACACACCTCTATCCGCCTGACGTGTGAGGGACGTGCACGTCTAGCTGCGCCTTGAGGGGCCGCCGCGACGATTTCCAGGTTATTGGAATACCATGGTCACCCGGCAGCCCTTCGCCGGTGTTGTGGTTGATACGGGCGCATCTCAATTCTCGAAAATCTCGATGGAACCGGTCCGTCAAAGCTAACTCGATTTGACACCGGCCCGTGGTCGTATGCGATACTTCTGTCGGCACATCAATCGAAGCTGTCTTTGACCGATTCGGAGAACCATGAAAATGGGAAGAACTGGAGAAAGGCCAGGGAGCGAAGCTGAGGTTGGTGTGCCACTTGTGTCCAGTCCCGGCGTACCCCGGGGATGAGAGATGGAGTGCGCGGAAAGCAGCTTAGCTGCTCTAGTGCTCTGTCGAGTCGTTCCCCGGTGTGCATAACAGGGTTGCCCAGTTCGGGGTGGCGTACTGATGTAGAGGTTGTGGGGAGGCGGAAGCGACTACCCGAAAGGAGCAACCCTGTCCTATGTCGGGCGGCCTGTACCTCGAGCCCACGTGAGGTTCCTGGAGGGCCGCT